>NZ_SMLA01000024.1:0-83377 GCF_004349225.1 Saccharopolyspora karakumensis | reverse complement strand
TGTATAAGAGACAGCAACCACCACCCCGAATACCGCCGCAATCAGAGCCCCGGTAACGGCCGTTATCAGGGGCACGGCCGCCGGACGCACGGAACCGCCGTAATCAGGGACCTGAAAACCGCCGTCATCGGGGGCACGGCCGGTGGGCACGTGGAAACCGCCGTGATCGGGGTCCGATCGCGGCGGTTTTCGGGTGTCGTGGGGGTTAGAGGAGGAGGGTGAGGAGGGCGTGGCGGCGGCGGACCACTGCGCCGAAGCGGGAGTCGAGGCGGAGCCAGGAATCGGTGGCGCTGACGCGGACGATCTCCTCCTCCGCCGGGGTGTTGACGAGGAATCCCATGCCGGAGAGGACGAACAGGCAGCGCAGCGGGACCTTCACGTCCAGACCCGAGCCCTGGACGGTGAAGACCTCCTGGTCCAGCAGCGACGCCGGGGGTGTGCCCTTCGGGCCCACGTTCTCCTTGGCGACGTCGATGCCGCGCTCCGCGACCTCGCCCACCAGGCGGGCCGGGAGGTCGTCGACGAGCTTCCAGCCGGTGGCCGGGGGCAGTTCCGAGCGCCACATGAGGTCCTTGGGCGCGCCGGGGTCCATCACGTCACCGCCGGCGACGGTCAGCGTGGCCAGCAGCTCGTTCCCGGAGATCGTCAGGTCGGCCGGGTCGACCGAGCCCTCCACCGAGCGGGTGGACAGCGCGTCGAACGGGGTGGCCGCCCAGACGTCCATGCGGTCGGTCCCGGGGCGGTTGCGCATCCGGACCATGGACTGGTTGTCCAGCCGGACGGCGCGGGCGACGAAAGCGCCGAGGTCCTCGCGCTCGGTGCGGTCGGGCATGCGGAGCTCAGGCACGGCCGGTCTCCAACTGCTCGGCCCGCCACTCCGACAGGAATCCCCGCTCGTCGTCGGTCAGCCGGCGGGGACGTCCGGCGCGGAGGTCGTAGGGCACCATCAGCGTCTCGGCGGTGCACACGGCTTCCTGCGCGACCGCGGTGTAGTCGATGACGAACGAGGCCGCCTTGAGGTCCCGCACCGACATCCGGACCTGCAACGACTTGGCCGCGTACATCAGCGGCGCGTGGTAGTCGATGACGATGCGGGCGACCACCATGCCCTCCGCCATGCCCAGCAGGCCCTGCTTCTCCGCTTCGGTGAACAGCAGATCGGCTCGTGCCTCCTCCAGCAACGTGATCGTCCTGGCGTGGTTGACGTGGCCGAACGCGTCCATGTCGGACCAGCGCAGGGCTACCTCGGCTACGTACGCGCCCACTGGGCCTTTCCTCTCTGCCGTGTTCGTGGTGGGCGGGGGCTGCGAACCCCCACCCACCACGATGGTCACCGGACCATGCTGCGGAGCTGACGCGCCGCCACCGACAGCGTGGCCAGGTCAAGCCGCCCGGAGCTCACGATCTGCTCCAGCGACGAGTTGGCCCGCGCCAGTCGCGCGGCGTTCGTCGACTCCCACCTGGCGATCTTCTCCTCCGAGCTCTCCTCCGGCTCCGAGGTCCGCAGGACGTCCACGGTGATCGCGCGCAGCGATGCGTAGAAATCATCCCGCAGCGCCAGCCTAGCCAGCGCGTGCCACCTGTTGCCGCGTTCGAGCTCGTTGACCGCGATCAGCATCCGCTCGACGTCCAGGTGCGCCCACAGCGCGTAGTACAGCTCGGCGCTCTCGCCCGGGCTGCGCTCGGCGGAGATCCCGGCGTCGCGTTCGCCGAGCTCGGCGACCTCCCGGATGTCCAGCAGCGCGTAGGCGTCGAGCAGCACCGCGACCCGCTCGGCCAGCGCCTCCGGCACACCGGCGGCCACCCAGCGCTCGATCTGCGCGGTCACGCCTTCGGCCGCGCGACCGCGCAGCAGTGCGCGCACGCTCGGCGTCAGCTCGGCGACGACCGGCCGGAACCGGGCGATCTCGGCGCCGATGGCCAGAGGCTGCGGCCGGTTGGTGAGGATCCACCGCGCCGCCCGGTCGAGCAGGCGCCGGCTCTCCAGCACCATCTCGTCGGCGATCGCGCTGGGCACCGAACCGCCCAGGGCGTCGATGTCGACCCACAGCTGCCGCAGGTCGTAGACGTTGGTGACGACCGCGAACGCCCGCACCACGTCGGTGGTCGACGCGCTGAGCTCCTCGGTCAGCCGGTAGGCGTAGGAGATGCCCGCACCGTCGACCATCTCGTTGACCAGCAGGGTCGTGATGATCTCGCGGCGCAGCGGGTGCGCGGAGATCGCGTCGCCGTAGCGCTCCCGCAGCGGCCGGGGGAAGTACTCCGGCAGCCGCTCTGCGAACGACTCGGTGTCGGGCAGGCCACTGGCCAGCACGTCCCGCTTGAGCTGGAGCTTGACGTGCGCCATCAGCGTCGCCAGCTCCGGCGAGGACAGGCCCTCTCCCGCCTTCTCCAGGTCGCGGAACGCCTTCTTGGTCGGCAGCGCCTCCAGCTCGCGGTCCAGGCCCGCGGACTGCTCCAGCGCGGCGACCTGCCGAGCGTGCACCGGCAGCATCGAGCCGGCGTGCGCCCGCGAGATGCCCAGCACCGCGTTCTGCCGGTGGTTGTCGGTGAGCACCAGCTCGCCGACCTCGTCGGTCATCTCGCCGAGCAGCTCGTTGCGCTGCTGACCGGTGAGCCTGCCCTCGGTGACCAGCTGGTCCAGCAGGATCTTGATGTTGACCTCGTGGTCGGAGCAGTCCACACCGGCGGAGTTGTCCAGCGCGTCGGTGTTGACCTTGCCGCCGTGGCGGGCGAACTCGATGCGCCCCAGCGAGGTCAGGCCGAGGTTGCCGCCCTCGCCGACGACCTTGACCCGCAGGTCGCCGCCGTTGACGCGCACGGCGTCGTTGGCCTTGTCGCCGACCTCGGCGTGCGTCTCGGTGGCCGACTTGACGTAGGTGCCGATGCCGCCGTTCCACAGCAGGTCGGCCGGTGCCAGCAGGATCCGCTTGATCAGCTCGGCCGGCGCCAGCTTGCTCACCGACTCGTCGATGCCCAGCGCCGCCCGGATCTGCGGGTTCAGCGGGATCGACTTCAGCGACCGCGACCACACGCCGCCGCCCTCGCTGATCTTGCCGCGGTCGTAGTCGTCCCAGGTCGAGCGCGGCAGCTCGAACAGCCTGCGCCGCTCGGCGTAGGAGACGGCCGCGTCCGGCTCCGGGTCGATGAAGATGTGCATGTGGTTGAACGCGGCCACCAACCGGATGTGCTCGGACAGCAGCATCCCGTTGCCGAACACGTCACCGGCCATGTCGCCGACGCCGACGACCGTGAACTCCTCGCTCTGGGTGTCGAGGTCGAGCTCGCGGAAGTGCCGCTTCACGCTCTCCCACGCACCCTTGGCGGTGATGCCCATGGCCTTGTGGTCGTAGCCGACCGAGCCGCCGGAGGCGAAGGCGTCGCCGAGCCAGAAGCCGTAGGACCGGGCCACGTCGTTGGCGATGTCGGAGAACGTCGCCGTTCCCTTGTCGGCCGCGACGACCAGGTAGGTGTCGTCGGCGTCGTGGCGCACCACGTCGCGCGCCGGGGCCACCTCCCCGCCGATCAGGTTGTCGGTGAGGTCGAGCAGTCCGGAGATGAACATCCGGTAGCAGGCCACGCCCTCGTCCAGCGACGCCTTGCGGTCCACCGCCGGGTCGCCGGTGGCCAGCGGCGGGCGCTTGACGACGAAGCCGCCCTTGGCGCCGACCGGCACGATCACCGCGTTCTTCACCGCCTGCGCCTTGACCAGGCCCAGGATCTCGGTGCGGAAGTCCTGCGGGCGGTCCGACCAGCGCAGACCACCGCGCGCCACGGAACCGAACCGCAGGTGCACGCCCTCCACCCACGGCGAGTACACGAAGATCTCGAACTGCGGCCGGGGCTCGGGCAGGCCGGGGATCTCGCGCGGTTCCAGCTTGAACGCCAGGAACGGGCGCTCCCGCTCGCTGGTGTCGACGTAGTAGTTGGTGCGCAGGGTGGCCCGGATCAGGCTGAGGTAGTTGCGCAGGATCCGGTCCACGTCGAGGCTGGTGACCTCGTCGATCAGCTCGGTGACCGACTCGGTGAGCTCGGTCTCGCGCGCCTTGCGGTCGGCTTCGCTGAGCTCGGGGTCGAAGCGGGCCTCGAACAGCCGCACCAGCGCGGTCGTGGTGG
The DNA here is from genome assembly GCF_004349225.1 of Saccharopolyspora karakumensis. Lineage (NCBI taxonomy): Bacteria > Bacillati > Actinomycetota > Actinomycetes > Pseudonocardiales > Pseudonocardiaceae > Saccharopolyspora > Saccharopolyspora karakumensis. The sequence goes on along the minus strand of NZ_SMLA01000024.1, from coordinate 79,261 downwards.
TGCGGTGCGCGAGGATCGAGTCCTCGATGTAGTCCTGCGTGTAGGCGATGCCGACCTGGCGGAGGTACTTGGCGTAGGCGCGCAGGACCGAGGCCTGCCGCCAGTTCAGCCCGGCCCGCAGCACCAGCGCGTTGAACCGGTCGACCTCGGCGTCGCCGAGCCAGATCGCGCGGAAGGCGTCCTCGAAGCGCTGCCGCAGCGAGTCCAGCAGCTGCGGGTCGGTGTTGTCGAGCAGGCCGGAGTCCAGCCGCAACCCGAAGTCGTAGATGTAGAACCGGTCGCCGGAGCTCTCCAGGGTCAGCTCGTAGGGTCGCTCGTCGACGACCTCCACGCCCATGCTCTGCAGCACCGGCAGCACCCGGGACAGCGTGACCCGGCCGCCGACGTAGAGCTTGAAGCGGCGCTGGCCGGCGCTGGCGTCGCGCGGCACGTAGAAGGACATGCGCAGGTCGTCGGGACCGCTCAGCGACTCCAGGCGTCGCAGGTCCTGCAGGCCCTCGGCGGCGCTGAAGTCCTCCTTGTAGGCCTCCGGGAAACCGGACGCGTAGTCCTGGCCGACCTGGCTGATGGCCTCCGACAGCGCGCGAGCCGGTCCGCCGCCCGCTCCTCGTCCGGAGCGCTCGGCGTCGACCTCGGCGACCATCTCGTCGTCCCAGGTGTGGATGGCCTCGTCGAGCCGCTGCTGGATGCGCGCGAGGTTCGGCTCGATCTCGTCCTCGGGATCGGTGTGGACCACGAAATGCACTCGCGCCAGCGTGGATTCGCCCACGCGCGTGCTGTACTCCAGCCCGGTGCCGCTGAGCTCGTCGAGCAGCACCTCCTGCATGGCCAGCCGGGAGCTGGTCGTGTAGCGGTCCCGCGGCAGGTAGACCAGGCAGGAGAAGAACCGGCCGTAGGGGTCGCGCCGCAGGAACGGCTTGAGCTTGCGGCGCTCGGCGAGCGCCAGCACGCCGGTGAGGGTCTCCTGCAGGGTCTCGAAGTCCGTGGAGAACAGCTCGGTGCGCGGGTAGCTCTGGATCTCCTCCAGCATGCGCTGGCCCGAGTAGGACTCCAGCGGGAACCCGGCCCGGTGGATCACTTCGCGCACGCGGCGTTCCACGAACGGGATGTCCAGGACGTCCTCGTGCAGCGCGGTCGTGGTGAACAGCCCGAGGAAGCGGTGCTCACCGCTGACCCGCCCGGAGTCGTCGAAGGTCTTGACGCCCACGTAGAACGGGTGAACCGGACGGTGCACTGTGGACGGTGCGCCGGCCTGGGTGAGCACCAGCAGCCCCTTGGACAGCGACTTGGAGTCCGGGCCGTTGGTCAGGCTCCGCGAGGCGATGCTGTCGCTGCGCAGCACGCCCAGCCCGGAGGCCAGCACGGCCTGCAGCGCATCGCCGTCGTCCTCGACGAGCTCGTAGTGCCGGTAGCCGAGGAAGGTGAAGTGGCCGTCGGCGAGCCAGCGCAGCAGGCCGGCGCCGTCGGCGACCTCCTCGGTCGGCAGCGGCGGCGGGTTCTTCTCCAGCTCGTCGGCCAGCGCGCGGACGCAGGAGTGCATCCGCTCGGTGTCCTCGACGACCTCGCGCACGTCGTTGAGGACGCCGTCGAGGTTCTGCTTGAGCGCCGCGAGGCGGTCGAGGTCGACGACCTGCCCGACCTCGACGAACATCCAGCTCTCCGCCATGGCACCGGCGGGCGGGTCGGACGGGTCGGCCTCCGGGAGCACTTCCAGGAGCTCACCGGCGAGGTCTCGTCTGACCACGACGATGGGGTGGATGACCCGCAGCACGTCGGCGTTGTCGCGGCCGAGCTCGGCGATCAGCGAGTCCACCAGGTACGGCATGTCGTCGGTGACCGTCTGCACGACCGTGGCCTGGCTCTGCCAGCCGTGGTCGTCGAGGGTCGGGTTGAAGATCTGCACCAGGGGGCGTCCGGCGGCGCGGCTCGCGGCCAGCCGGTGGTGCGATCTGAGGGCTCCGACCAGGTCGTTCGGGTCGTCGTCGACGAGCTCTTCGGCCGGGACGTGGCGGTAGTAGGTGCGCAGCAGCTCGTCGAGTTCGGGAGCGAACTCGACGGCTCGGTCCAGCAACCGCCGCTTGGCCATTTCGGGGTTCTCGGACTGCTCGCCGGTCGTTCCGGTCTGCACGTGTCCGGGATTCGAGGTCATGTCAGGCAGCTCCACGCTTAACGGCACCTCGTTGTGCCAACAGGTTCCACTCTAAGACTGCCAGTTCCCGCTCACGGGGCCGGGATCTGACTGCGGACCGCGGGTGAAAACAGACGCAACGATCGATGTCCACGAGGTTTCTCAGAGCAACGGATCCGCTGCCGCACTACCGAATCCGGGTGCGCGGTGGCGGGCCCGGAAGCCCGTTCGTTGATCATCCTCTGTGGACCGATGGCGCTTGCGCGGGGTCTCACCGCCGGTGTCGTGATCCGTGTGTTTCGAATCGCTGTCCCTGTAGCTGTCGCCGTAGCCCGGCTCACCGTAACCGGGATTGTGATCGCTGCCATACCCTACGGCAGCGATTCCCTCGCTGACCTGCTGCTTCGCTTCATCGGTGCGGCCGGCGTTGTAGGCCATGAGCGCGTCGGCGAGCAGGTCCGCCAGGCTCGCGTCCGGGCTCGGCTCCGGGGGCACCGGGTCGGGTTCCGGGACGCTGAACCGGAAGCTCGGGTTGGTGTCCTCGGCCGCCGTCGACGGCGGAGCCGGAGGCTCGGGCTCCGGAACGGCCTGCTCCGGCTGGAACGCGGCGAGCGGATCGGGGTCGGCGTGCCGGGCGCGGCGCCGGGACGGCCGGTGGTCGGCGGGCAGCTGGAGGTCGGCGCGGATCTCGGCCAGCGACTTGCCCCGGGACCGGCGCCCGCCCTGCGGCACGTCGTCGTCGGCGACCTGCTCCCGGATCTCCTCGGGCGGTTCCTGGACCGGGAAGCCGTGCGGCGGTGTCGCGGGCTCCGGCTCGCGGGTGTGCCCGCGGCGGTCGTGGGCCTCGGTGATGCGTCGCAGGCTGTCGGCCGCCGCCACCAGCGGATCACCGCTCCACCGCTGCGCCGGGTCGTCGTCGTAGTCGTCCTCGTAGCCACCGGATTCGTCGTCCTCGGCGGACTGGGGCTCGGCGGCAGAACCTGCCTGCTCGGACTCGCCGGAAGGCCACCAAGCGCCGGAGGAGCGCGGTGACTCCTGCGCGGCCGGTTCTTCCGGTCCGGAGCCGAACATCTCGCTCGGCGACACCGCGTCGAACGCCACCCGAGGCTCGGGCATCGACCGCTGCTCAGCGGCGTGCTCGTCCTCGACGGGGGCGGGCTCGGCGTCCTCGGTCTCCTTGGCCGCGCGGCTGGTCAGCGCCTCCATCAGCAGCCGAGCCGCGTCGTGGGCCTCGGCGTAACGGCCACGCCTGGGCGCGGCCGGCTCGGGAACAACGGGCTCGTGCCGGACCGGCTCGGCAACGGCCGGTTCGGGGCTGACGGGCGCGGCCGGTTCGGCGGCGACCTCGTCATGGCTGGTCACCACGGGTTCGGCAGGAGCCGGTTCGTGCTCGGGAACCACGGGCTCGGGAACGACGGGAGCAGCCGCCACAGGCACGACGGGCTCGCGAACGAGGGGTTCGACCGGTGCGGCCGCGACGGGCTCGGGCACCGCCGCCACGACGGGTGTCCGCCGACCGCGCGGCACGTCGGCCTCCGCCGGGTACGCGTTGAGCAGGCTGACCCGCGCGTGGTGCACGGACGCCCGCCACCGCCGGTCGGCGGAGTAGGCGCCGCGCAGCGCCTGCAACGCCTCGGAGATCTCCTCCACGCGCTCGTGCGCGCGGGAGAGGGCGTTGAGCGCCTCGGCGAGCAACCCGTCCAGCTTGTGCCGCTCGGAGATCGCGGCGGTCTCGGCGAGCACCCGCAGGGCGGCCTCGTGATCCCCGGCGGGCAGGTGCACGCGGGTGGCCAGCGCCAGCCCGAGCCACCCGGTGGGTCCGGCGGCGGCCGCGCGGACGGGTTCGGCGAGCACGGCCTGGCTGGTCTCGACGGCTTCGACGCGATGGCCCTGGTCGAGCAGGGCGTGCACGCGCTCCAGCAGCAACCGGGTCTGGATCTCGCCGGCTTCGGCCTCCGGGTCGCTGAGCCGCCGCAGCAGCTCCAGCCCCGCGTCGGTGGCGGCGACGGCCTCGCCGAACTCGCCGAGCCTGCGGCAGTGCGCGGCCCGGACCACCCACACGCGGGCCTTGAGCACGCGGGTGAGGTCCTGGTCGGCGTCGCAGTCGGCGTAGAGGCGCTCGGCCTCGTCGAGGGCCTGGCTGCGCTCGTCGACGTCCTGATGGGCGGGCAGCGCCGAAGCCAGAGCCAGCAGGGCGTGGGCGCGGACGGTGGGGTCGACCCGCTCGTGCGCCAGCTCGCGGCGCAGGATGCGGACGGCCACCTCGTGGCTGCCCGCGCTGACCGCGCACCAGCCGAGCTCGATGCGCAGCCGGGTCAGGACGTCGCCGCCCGACGCCTCGGCGTCGCGGACGGCGGCGAGCGCCCGGCCGGTGGCCGAGACGCCGCGTCCCAGCCGGTTGGCGGCGAACAGGGCCAGCGCCTCGGCGCGCAACCGCGCGCCCCGGTCGCCGGTGCGCCTGGCGAACGTGACCGCTCTGTCGCTGAGCACCAATGCCAGTTCCGGGACTCGCCACCGCATCTGCCACGCGGTTTCGAGCAACCCTTCCACCGAGCTGGGCTCTGCCACAGCGGCCACGCTCGCCAAGGCGCCTCCGTTCAGCCGCGGGTCAACTTGCGATGGGTAACCCGGTGCGGTCGGGCTGCGTCGGCGCCCAGCCGCTCGATCTTGTTCTGCTCGTACCCCTCGAAGTTACCTTCGAACCAGAACCACTTGGCCGGGTTCTCGTCATCTCCTTCCCACGCGAGGATGTGCGTGGCGACGCGGTCCAGGAACCAGCGGTCGTGGGAGATGACCACAGCGCAGCCGGGGAACTGCTCGAGCGCGTTCTCCAGCGATCCCAGGGTCTCGACGTCCAGGTCGTTGGTCGGCTCGTCCAGCAGGATCAGGTTGCCGCCGGACTTGAGCGTCAGGGCCAGGTTCAGCCGGTTGCGCTCACCACCGGAGAGCACGCCCGCGGGCTTCTGCTGGTCCGGGCCCTTGAAGCCGAACGCGCTGACGTAGGCGCGCGAGGGCATCTCGACCTGGCCGACCTGGATGTAGTCCAGCCCGTCGGACACGACCTCCCACACGTTCTTGTCGGGGTCGATGTTCGCGCGGTTCTGGTCCACGTAGGACAGCTTGACGGTGTCGCCGACCTTGACCGTGCCGCTGTCGGGCTCTTCGAGTCCGACGATGGTCTTGAACAGCGTGGTCTTGCCGACGCCGTTCGGGCCGATGACGCCGACGATGCCGTTGCGCGGCAGGCTGAACGACAGGTCGTCGATCAGCAGCTCGTCGAAGCCCTTCTTGAGGTGCTCGACCTCGACCACCGTGTTGCCCAGGCGCGGGCCCGGCGGGATCTGGATCTCCTCGAAGTCGAGCTTGCGGGTCTTCTCCGCCTCGTTGGCCATCTCCTCGTAGCGCGACAGACGGGCGCGCGACTTGGTCTGCTTGGCCTTGGCGTTGGAGCGGACCCACTCCAGCTCGTCCTTGAGGCGCTTCTGCAGCTTGGCGTCCCGCTTGCCCTGGACCGCCAGGCGCTCCTGCTTCTTCTCCAGGTAGGTGGAGTAGTTGCCCTCGTAGGGGTAGGTGCGACCGCGGTCGAGCTCCAGGATCCAGCCGGCGACGTTGTCCAGGAAGTACCTGTCGTGCGTCACGGCGAGGACGGCGCCCGGGTAGTTGGCCAGGAACTGCTCCAGCCAGAGCACGCTCTCGGCGTCGAGGTGGTTGGTGGGCTCGTCGAGCAGCAACAGGTCGGGCTTGCTCAGCAGCAGCTTGCACAGGGCGACTCGCCGTCGCTCACCACCGGAGAGGTGCGTCACCTCGGCGTCCGGCGGCGGGCAGCGCAGGGCGTCCATCGCCTGCTCCAGCTGGGAGTCCAGTTCCCACGCGTCCGCGTGGTCCAGGTCCTCCTGGAGCTTGCCCATCTCCTCCATCAACTCGTCGGAGTAGTCGGTCGCGAGCTGCTCGGCGATCTCGTTGAAGCGGTTGAGCTTCACCTTGATCTCGCCGACGCCCTCCTCGACGTTGCCGAGGACCGTCTTCTCCTCGTTCAACGGGGGTTCCTGCTGCATGATGCCCACGGTGTAACCCGGCGACAGGAACGCTTCACCGTTGTTCGGCTGGTCGAGTCCCGCCATGATGCGCAGCACGGTCGACTTGCCAGCCCCGTTCGGCCCGACGACGCCGATCTTGGCGCCCGGGTAGAACTGGATGGTCGCGTTGTCGAGGATGACCTTGTCACCATGCGTCTTGCGCACGTTTTTCATGGTGTAAATGAACTCGGCCATGCCACGAATCGTAGTTGCGTCCCACCCGGCACCGCGCATGCGGGCCCCCGGCATGACGTCAGGCAAGCGGCGAAGCCGCTTTCTCCGTGCCCCACCCTCGCGACCTGCACCGCCGCGGGTTGTCAGACGTCGTCTGGCGAGGACAACCGAAGCGCCGCGCATTGGCATGCATCAGTCTCGGATCCCGGAGCCGGACGGCGTCTGAGGTTCCGCTTCCGGCGCCGCCAGGCACCCAGACCGCGGAGCAGTTGATCAGTGAAAAAGATCAGTCCTTCTCAGCGAGCCGCCGAAGCATCTCGTTGTAGGCGGTGAGGTCGGCGTCACCGTCCTTGTCGGCCTTGCGATCGATCCGCCGCGCCTGCCGGTCGTCCGCGCGGGACCACTGGATCAGCAGCGCCAGCATCACCACGACCAGCGGCACCTCACCGGACGCCCACGCCAGGCCGCCGCCGAGCCGCTGGTCGGCGAGCAGGTCGGTCAGCCACGGCAGGTCGAGGCTGCGGTAGAAGTCACCGCCGATGGGCTTGGCGGACATCATCAGCGCGATGCCGAAGAAGGCGTGGAAGGGCATCGAGGCGAAGACCATCCCGACCTTGCCGATGGGCGGCAGCTGGCGCGGCGACGGGTCGATGCCGATGACCGGCCAGTAGAAGACGTAGCCGACCAGCAGGAAGTGCGCGTTCATCGCCAGGTGCGCCCAGTGCTGGCTCAGCGCCAGGTCGAACAGGCCGGTGAAGTACAGGGCGTAGAACGAGCCCACGAACAGCACGAGCGCGACGATCGGGTGGGTGAGCGCGCGGGTCAGCGGCGAGTTGACGAACGCCACCAGCCACTCGCGGGGCCCGGCGGGCATCCCCTGCCCCGCGGGCTTGAGCACGCGCAGCGCCAGCGAGGTCGGTCCGCCCAGCACCAGCAGAACCGGCGCTAGCATGGACAGCAGCATGTGCTGCCCCATGTGCACGCTGAACACGGCGGGCGCGTAGCGGCCGACACCGGCGGAGGTGGCGACGAGGATCGTCAGGCAGCCGCACAGCCAGGCGGTGGTGCGGCCGACCGGCCACTCGTCGCCCCGGGACTTGAGCCGCAGCACGCCCCACAGGTAGAGGCCGGCCATGACCAGCGCCGCTGTTCCGTAGACGAGGTCGAAGCGGAAGTCGAACAGCAGCCGCAGGGTGTCCGGCGGCGCGTCGAGCGTGTAGCCGATGATCAGCTCGGTGCGGCTGGGCACGGTGGCGTAGCCGCCGGGCGGCGGGGTGCGGCCGAGCGCCACCGCGACGCCGATCGTCGCGAACATGATCAGCACCTCGACGGCGCCGAGCCGCAGCAGCCCGGAGGATCCCGCTTCCAGCCGGGCGACGACCTTGTTGCGCTGCACGTATCCGAACGCGCCGAGCACCAGCAGGCCGGCGACCTTGAGCAGGACCAGCAGGCCGTAGGTGGAGCCGAACAGCTGCTCCGGCGTGACCCGCACCAGCGCGTTGATCACCCCGGACAGGGCCATCGCGATCCAGCTGACCAGGGCGATCACCGAGAACCGGCGGGCGACCAGCGGCAGGTGCGCCCCGCCTCGGGCGGCGTGGGCGATCAGGGCGATCAGCCCGCCCACCCACAGCACGGCTCCGACCAGGTGGAACAGCAGGCTGTTGGTGGCGATGTCGTGGGCGCCGCCGCTGGCGGAGTGGCCGGTGGCGATGACCGGCAGCAGCCCGGCCAGGCCGAGCGCGAAGGTCACCACGGTCCAGCCCCACGACAGCACGATCCGGCAGGCCAGGGCGACGAGGAACGCGATCACCGCGGTCAGCGCCCAGGCCTTGGCCTCTTCGAGCGCGTCGATCAAGCCGAACAGGACGTCGGCGCTGAGCACCTCGTTCACCGGGCGCCCGGTGGCGTCCGCGCAGATGAACGGGACTATCAGGGCGGCGCCGACGAACCACGCCGAGGCGGCCCAGCCCGCCGTGCGCACCGCCGCGTAGCCGTCGGCGAGCAGCGCGCCGGAGCGGTTGGCGGGGATGCCGAAGGACGCCAGCAGCAGCGAACCGATGGCCACCGCGGACCCGGTCTCGGCGAGGACCCGCACCACGGGCAGCCCGTACTGGGTCACGGGACCCGGGTCGGGCAGTCCGAGCAGGGCGTAGTTGGCTCCGGCGGACAGCGTGGTCAGGGCGGCGGCGATCAGCGCCGCGAGCACTCCTGCGGTGAAGACCAGCACTCCGACCGTGCCGGAAGCACTGCGCCTGGGATTCGGTTCGGCGACGGACTCTGATGGCACACACCGAGCGTAACGGCCCTCGTGTCGGCTTCACCGGTCAGGATGGCGCACCTGGGCGTGGTCTCGCGCACTCCGCGCCGCTACGGTTATCCCGTGCCGAATGTCCGTCACCGCCTACCGCGGGTGCTCGCGCTGTGCGTCCTGATCGGCGGATCGGCGCTGAGCGGCTGTTCGACCGCCGTGGTGGGCAGCCCCATCCCCGCGGCGGGGTTCCAGGAGCACCCCGAGACGCCGCGGACGCGGTCGGCGATCGCGCAACCACCGCGCATCCCGGCCCCGCGCGGCGAGGTCGACCCGTGCACCCTGCTCACCCCCGACGACCTGGTCCCGGTCGGCGGCGTGGCGGGTCCTCCGCACCCGGGCAACCCGGTGCCGGGCGCGTGCGCGCACCTGCTCGGCGGCCACCCGGACGACACGGCGGCCGCCGGCTTCCACGAGCCGCTCCCGTCGATCGCCCAGCGCCAACCACGCGGCGTCGAAGTGGACGTGCGGGGTTACTCCAGCTGGCTGTACTGCGAACCGGTGACGGGCTACCAGACGTGCACGGCCGCGACGGCGATCCGATCGGACAGATCACTGCTGACGATGCTGTCGCTCAAGGACGCCTCAGCAGCGGACACCGCCGACCGGCTCTTCGGCCTGACCACCGCGGCGCTGCGGAAACTGCCCCCGGCATAGCCCGCTTGCCGGTTGTCGAAAAGCTTGCCGTTAGGTACCGGCTCGGCAACGTTGCCGCGTAGATCCCACAAGCGATGCGGCCGACCGCTACCCTGCTTGCTGCACAACGTCGGGCATACCGCCCACCAAACGGCCCCCATAGCTCAGCCGGATAGAGCAAAGGACTTCTAATCCTTAGGTCGCAGGTTCGAGTCCTGCTGGGGGCGCAAACCCCCTGGTGAGCAAGCGGGGGTTGATCCCTTCGAAGATCAACCGCCCACTTCCCGGGTGTCCGAGGCTCTCCCGCGCACCGCCCTTCCCCGGGCCAATCGCGATCAGGGAGGGTAGGTCACGGACAGGTCATCGGCGACAGATGGTTCCGCGCCCCACTCGCCCAGCTCGTGGCGATGGGGCGGCCGGCCACCGATCAGGTGCCAGACCACCCACCCTCTGGCCACCAGGCTGTTGGCGATCAGCAGGCGGTGGCAACGCCAGGGCACCGGCTCCCCGCACATGACGACGGTCCGCCGGGAAGCCGCCGACGCCTCCAGCCCTTCGAGGCCCCGCCGGTACGGCTCGGTCAGCGCGTAGTCCGCGTAGTTCTTCAAACCGGTGTTGCGCCAGCCGGCGTTGATCTCCGGATCGACGTCCTGCCGCTTGCGGCGCCCGCTGAGCTCTGGTGAGTGCAGGTAGTCGATGCCGATGTCGTCGAGCCAGTGCTGCATCCGGTCGGCGTCGAACTGCGGACTGCGCCGAGAGCCGGGGAGCGCGCGCACGTCGACCAGGAGCTCGATGTCGTGCGCGAGCAGCGGGTCGAGGAACTCCGGCTTCGGGCAGGTCCAGTGCCCGATGGTCCAGAGCTCGGCCGGGCCCTTCCGGTCGGCTGTCACGATCGCGGACCCACGAGCTGGACGCCCCAGGACGTGCGAGACGACACAGTTCCCCCTGACGCGTCGGCAGGACCTCGACGCTCTCCGGTCTGAGCGCCGTTCCAGACCCAGTCAAGCACCACCGCGGTCCAGACCTGCGACGAAACGCGCCAGGGCCCGGCGCCGACAGCGGGTCGCGTGCCCGGAGGCGCACCCCGGGTCGGACCAGCTGCCGGCCACCGGCGTTCACGGCACGAGCGCGGCGAACCTCCAGTCGAGGACGTCACGCTGTTCCGGGCCGTCGGCGGTCACCCGACTGCGGAGGTGCGCCAGGACGCCGTTGCCGGACCCGTCCAGTCGCTCGACGGTGATCGTGCTGCGCAGCGTGTCACCTTCGAACACCGGACCCAGGTGCTCGCAGCTGTGCCAGCCGGTCACGGTCGCGATGCCGGGCAGCGCCCGCGTCGCCTGGGCCAGCGCGAGGCCGATGGTGTGGCCGCCGTAGACCAGCCGACGGCCGCCGCCGACCGCTGCGTCGTGGTGGACCTTGGCGACGTTGAGCGTGAGCCGGGCCAGCTCGGGCGCGCTGGAGACGACGTCACCGCCCCCGACCTCGATCACCTGGCCCTCGGTCAGCTCCGCAGAAGCCGGACCGCGTCCGCGCAGCGGGTCGAGGTCCCACCCGCCGGTCACCGCCGTCAGCGACTCGTTCGATGCCGCCGCACCGACGGCGTCGAGGTCGTCCGCGTGGCCGGTCCGCGCCTCCGGGTCGCGCAACGGCAGCATGGCGCAACGCCAGAAGTCCAGCACCGGTGCGCCGTTCTGGTCGGCGGTGGTGATGCGCAGCGCGGCGAGCCCGGTGGGCCGGCGCCCTTCGCGCGCCCGGTTCTGGCGCAGGGCGACGACTTCCGTGCGGCTGCGCAGCGTGTCGCCGAGGTGCGGTGCGCGGCGGAACACCAACCCGCGGTAGAACAGGTTGGCCTTCACGTGATGCGTCGCCGCGGTGGACTGGCCGATCGCCACGTCCCACACGAGCGCGGGCGAAGCGAGCGCGGGAGCCCCCGTCACGGAAGCCGAGAGCCCGTCGTCCAGCGGCAGCGCCAGGCGTTCTCCGATGATCGAGCGATGCGCTTGTGCCAGCCCCGAGGTGAGCGTCAGACCCGGTGCGGAGTCGAAGACCTGCCCGACGCTCAGCTCGTCGAAGTGCGGTCCTTCGGCGATCACGCGGCTCCCGCCTTGGCCAGGGTGCGGCGAGCGGCGACGGCGACGGCCTCGTCGATCATCTGCCCGTCCAGCGCCACGGCGCCGCTGGCGTCGCGGTGCGCTGCGGCGAGCTCGTCGAGCACCTGGCGCGCGTGCCGGACCTCTCCCTCGTCCGGGGTGAACGCGGCGATGACCGGCGCGACCTGACGCGGGTGGATGACCCACTTGCCGTCGAAGCCGAGGTTCGCTGCGCGCTCGACCTCGCCGGAGAAGTCCTCGCCGGTCCCGACGCCGAGGTGCGGGCCGTCAACGGCGGCGATCCCGGCAGCGCGGGCGGCGGTCAGCACGGCGTGCTGCGAGGGCAACCAGGCGCCCGGGACCGGGGTGCCGCTGCGGCCCAGCGACGCGGCGAGGTCCGCGTAACCGAGGATCACCGCGCGCAACCGGTCCGAGCCCGCCGCGATCTCGGTGACGTTGGTCAACCCGGTCGCGGTCTCGATCAACGCCTGCAGTCCGAGCGGTTCGGTCCGCCCCGCCGCCGCTTCGACGCCGGTCAGCAACCGATCGGCGAAGGCGAGGTCTCCGACCGTCTCGACCTTGGGCAGGACGAGGGAGAACGGCAATCCTCGGACGCGCGCGCACGCCTCGACATCGGCGTGGCACCAAGGCGAACCGGCCGGGTTGACCCGAACGGCGAGCGCGACTCCGGGGGCCTCGGCGGTGGACAGCCACTCCACCACCTGCTCCCTCGCCGCCGCTTTGCGGTGCGGTGGAACGGAATCCTCCAGGTCCACCACCACCTCGTCCGCGCCCGCGCGCACCGCCTTGCCGATCATCCCGGGGTCGGTGCCCGGCACGGAGAGGCAGCAGCGCTGCGGCCGGAAGCCGGTCGTGTCGTCCATGTCCTCACTCCTCCAGGTCCGCACCCCCGATCGCGGCCGGTCCGCCCGATGGGCCGAGCGGTTCGAGACCGGTGGGTGCGCTGTGCCGGGAACGTCGTCAGCCGCGGGTCTTGTACTCGCGCAGCAGTCCGCGGCTGATGATCGTCTTCTGGATCTCGCTGGTTCCCTCGCCGATGAGCAGGAACGGCGCCTCCCTCATCAACCGCTCGATCTCGTACTCCTTGGAGTAGCCGTAACCGCCGTGGATGCGGAACGCGTCCTGCGTGACCTCCGCGCAGTACTCGCTGGCGAGCAGCTTCGCCATGCCGGCCTCGACGTCGTTGCGCTCACCCGAGTCCTTCAGCCGCGCGGCGTTGACCATCATCAGGTGGGCGGCTTCGACCTTCGTCGCCATCTCGGCGAGCTTGAACGAGATCGCCTGGTGCTGCGCGATCGGCTTCCCGAAGGTCTGCCGCTGCTGGGCGTAGTCGACGGCGAGCTCGAACGCCCGGATCGCGATCCCGCACGCCCGCGCCGAGACGTTCACCCGTCCGACCTCGATGCCGTCCATCATGTGCGAGAAGCCCTTGCCGGACTCGCCACCCAGGACCCGGTCCGCGCCGATCTCGAAACCGTCGAACACGGCCTCGGTCGTGTCGACTCCCTTGTAGCCCATCTTGTCGATCTTCCCCGGGATGGTCAGCCCGGGCGCCACCTCACCGAATCCCTCCGGCTTCTCGACCAGGAACGTCGTCAGGTTCTGATGCGCCTTCTCCGCGCCCTCGTCGGTCTTCGCCAGCAGCGCGATGAGGTTCGACGAGCCACCGTTGGTGAGCCACATCTTCGACCCGTCGATGGTGTAGGAATCGGCGGAGCGCTTCGCGCGGGTCTTGATCGCCGCCACGTCCGACCCCGTGTCGGGCTCCGACATCGAGAACGAGCCCCGCACCTCACCGGTGGCCATCCTGGGCAGGTAGTGCTGCTTCTGCTCCGGCGTCCCGTGCCGGGAGATCATGTGCGCCACGATGAAGTGCGTGTTGATCACGCCCGAGACGCTCATCCACCCGCGAGCGATCTCCTCGACGACCAGAGCGTAGGTCAGCAGCGATTCGCCCAGTCCCCCGAACTCCTCGGGGATGGTGATCCCGAAGAGCCCCATCGCCTTCATGCCCTCGACGATCTCCGCCGGGTACGCGTCCGTTCCCTCCAACTCCTGGGCGTGCGGGATGATCTCCTTGTCCACGAAGGCCCGCACGGTGGACAGGATCTCCGTCTGCACGTCCGTGAGTCCGTGCGTCTGAGCCAGCTTGGCCATTCTTCCTCCTGGCGAGGTTCGGCGGTTCTCATTCGTCGCGGCGGTCGGCTACCGCGCGGGCGAAGCGGTGTCGCCCTCGATCGGCCCTGCCGTCGGGGGTCGCGACCCCGCCAGCCCGCGCCGTGCCGTCTCCGGCGCGAACCAGCCACCGATCAGCGTGATGAGGCCGAGGCCGATCACGTACAGCGCGACCGGCCACGGTGCGCCGCCGGCGGTGGTGGAGAGCGCTACGGCGAGGAACGGCGCGAAACCGCCGAAGACCACGGCCGCGGCCTCGCGGCTGATCGCGGCACCGCTGTAGCGGGCCCCGGTGCTGAACAGCTCGGAGAGCAGCACGCCCTGGACTCCGAAGGCGATGCCCACGCTGCCGCCCTGCGCGATCGCCATGGCGAGCACGGCGAGCCCGGGGCGTCCGGTGTCGACGAGCCAGAAGAACGGGAACGCGAACGCGATGGCGAACCCGGCCCCTGCCATCAGCACCGGACGGCGGCCGAAGCGGTCGGACGCCAATCCCGCGAGCGGTGCGGTGATCATCACCGTGAAGCCGGCGATCACCAACCCCAGCGTCCCGATTCCGGGCGAGTATCCCTTCTCGTCCAAGTAGGACAGCGCGAACACCTGGTACAGGTGGCTCAGCGCGAGCGGCGCGGCGACCAGCGCGGCGACCAGGACCATGCTGCGCCACTGCGTGCGCAGCACCGTCCGCAACGGCCCCGGTGCGGTGTCGTCGTCAACGGCGATCTCGCGCTCGAACTCCGGGGTCTCGTCCAACCGGACGCGGATCCACAAACCCATCGCGACCAGCACCAGACTGGCCAGGAACGGGAGGCGCCAGCCCCACGACGCGAACTGCTCGTCCGTGGTCACCGCGGTGACGAGCAGGACCGCGGCCGAGGACAGGACCATGCCGAGGTACACGCCCGCCGCCGACAGGGAACCGTAGAGACCCCGCCGGTTCGGCGGCGCGTACTCCACGGCGAAGACCGACGCACCGCTGTACTCGGCACCCGACCCCATGCCCTGCAACAACCTCGTGATGACGAGCAGAGCCGGTGCCCCGACGCCGATGGTGGCGTGCGACGGGATGAGGGCCATCGCCGTGGTCGCCAGACCCATCACCAGCACGGTGGCGACGAGGGCCGGACGGCGTCCGTGCTTGTCCCCGATGCGACCGAAGACGACCGCGCCGACGGGACGTGCCACGAACCCGGCACCGAACGTCGCCAGCGACAGCAGGACCGCGACGGTCGGGTCCTGCGAGGGGAAGAACACCTCGCCGAACACCAGCGCTGCCGCCGCGCCGAAGAGGAAGTAGTCGTACCACTCCAGGGCGGACCCGAGCAGTGCGGCGCCGGCGACGCGGCGGAGCACCGCCCGGTCCGGGGCGTCGGACGCGGCCGGAGCGGGTCGCGTTCTCGGTTCGTCGGGCATCGAGCTGCTCCTCGTTCAGCGGGAGCCGAGCGGAGCTCCCGGGAATCTGTCCTCAGCGGATTCACCGCTGCGGGTCGCGGCGTTCGCCGATCACCTGCTGGTCGTGCAGCTCGCCGATCTCGGAGTCGCTGAGCCCGAGGACCTCGGCGAGCACTCGGTCGGTGTCGGCGCCGAGCACCGGTGCCGAGCCGGGTTCGCCGCGTTCGCCGTTCCAGCGCAGCGGGGACCGCGCGGTGATCCCCGTGGGACCGCCGGGAAGCGGCAGGTCGGCGAGCAGCGGATGCTCGCCACCGCGGTGCGCGGTGACCACGTCGGCCATGCCCTGGTAGCGACCCCACAGCGCCCTCGCCCGGTTGAGCTCGTCAGCGACCACCTCGGAATCCCTCTCCAGGAACCAGGGTTTGAGCACCGCGGCGATGGTCTCGCGCAGCCGGTAGCGCTCGGTCTCGTCGGTCAGGTCCACGTCGAACGCCTTCTCCAGCGCGGCGAACACCGATTCGGTCCCGGTGACGCTGACCAGCGCCTTCCACTGCGACGGGGTGAGCGCGACGACCATCACCCGCTTCCCGTCGGCGCAGGCGAAGTCCACTCCGAAGCTGCCGTAGACGTGGTTGCCGTGCCTCGTCCGATCCCGCCCGCTCTCCGCCGCTTCCGACAGCCACCCCAGGTTCGCCACCCCGGCCAGCGCCACGTCGGAGAGCGCGATCTCGCTGTAGACGCCCTCGCCGGTGCGTTCGCGCTGGTGCAACGCGGCGAGCACGGCCGTCGACACGCTCAACCCGGTGATCAGGTCCCAGGCCGGCAGCACGTGGTTGACCGGGGCGGATCCCTCTTCCCCGCCGGTGATCGCCGGGATGCCGACCTCCGCGTTCACCGTGTAGTCGACGGCGGGACGGCCGTGGGGGTAGCCCTGCACCCTGACGTGGATCAGGTCGGGCCGGCGGGCGGTGAGGACGTCGTTGGCCATCCACCGCCTGCCGACGACGTTGTCGACCAGCACACCGCGGTCGTCGCCGGGCGCCGTCGCGAGCGCCAGGACCAGTTCCCGCCCGCGCTCGCTGCGCATGTCGACGGTGATCGACTGCTTGCCCTTGTTCAGCGAGGCCCAGTAGTAGGAGTCGCCGGTGCCGCCGTGCGCGGCGGGCCAGCGCGCGTGGTCCGGGCCGCCGCCGATCGGGTCGATCCGGATCACCGAGGCGCCGAGCTGCGCCAACGTCATCCCCGCGGTGGGGCCGGCGACGAAGCTGGCGCACTCGACCACCCGCAGGCCTTCCAGCGGCCCGCCCATCAGACGCGCTCCACGATCGCGGCCAGCCCTTGACCACCGCCGATGCACATCGTCTCCAGGCCGTACCGGGCGTCGCGCTTGCGCATCTCCCTGGCGAGCGTGGCCAGGATGCGGCCGCCCGTGGCACCGACCGGGTGACCGAGGGAGATCCCGGAACCGTTGACGTTGAGGCGTTCGAAGTCGGCTTCGGTGAACTTCCACTCGCGGGTGCAGGCCAGCACTTGCGCGGCGAACGCTTCGTTCAGCTCGATCAGGTCGATGTCGGACAGCGTCAGGTCCGCGGCCTGGAGCGCCTTCGCCGCCGCGGGAACCGGCCCGATGCCCATCGTCGCGGGCGCCACCCCGCCCACGCCCCAGGACACGAGCCGCACCAGGGGGCGCAGGCCCAGTTCGGCGGCCTTCTCCGGGCTGGTGACGACGCAGATCGCGGCGCCGTCGTTCTGCCCGGAGGCGTTGCCCGCGGTCACCGTCGCCTCGCTGTCCTGGCGGCCGAGCACCGGCCGCAGCGCGGCCAGCTTCTCGGCGGTGGAACCAGGGCGGATGTGCTCGTCGGCGTCGACGACGGTGTCGCCCTTGCGGCCCGGCACCACGACGGGCACGAGCTCGTCGTCGAAGCGCCCCTCGGCATGCGCGGAGGCAGCACGCTGGTGCGAGCGCACCGAGAACTCGTCCTGCTCCGCGCGCGGGATCGAGTACTCCCGGCGCAGGTTCTCCGCGGTCTCGATCATGCCGCCCGGGACGGGGTGGTTCTCCCCTCCCGCCGTCACCCGGCCGCGGGCCAGCGCGTCGTGCAGCACGACGCCGGGCCCGCCCTGGGAGCCCCAGCGCATCGCGGTGGAGTAGAAGGGGGCGTTCGACATGGACTCCGCGCCACCGGCCAGCACGACCTCGGACGCTCCGGAGCGCACCTGCAGCGCGGCGTAGAGCACGGCCTGCAGGCCGGATCCGCAGCGCCGGTCGATCTGCGCTCCCGTCGCGCTGACCGGCAGCCCCGCGTCGAGGGCGGCGACCCGTCCGATCGCCGGGGCGTCCATCGTCGGGTAGCAGTTGCCCAGCAGCACGTCGTCGACGGCGGCGGGATCCAGCCCGGTCCGCTCGACGACCGCGCGGATCACCGCGGTCGCGAGGGTGTGCGCGGGTACGTCGCGCAGCCCACCGCCGAACGCTCCGACGGGGGTGCGCAGCGGTTCGCAGATGACGGCGTCACGCACGGGAGTCCTCCTCTCGCCGGCGCTCCCGCAGCGGAGCGGCGGTCTTGCCGCGGACCTCGTCCGCGTCGACACCGGGAGCGGTCTCGACCAGTTCGAGCCCGTCCGGGGTGACGTCGATGACGGCGAGATCGGTGACGATGCGGGTGACGCACCCCAGCCCGGTGATCGGCAGAGCGCACTCCTCGACGATCTTCGGCGAACCGTCCTTGGCGACGTGTTCCATCATCACGACGACCTTCTTCGCGCCGTGGACGAGATCCATCGCCCCGCCCATCCCCTTGATCACCTTGCCGGGGACGGCCCAGTTCGCGAGGTCACCGTTGGCCGCCACCTGCAACGCTCCGAGGACGGCGACGTCGAGCTTGCCCGCGCGGATCTGGCCGAAGGAGGACGAGGACTCGAAGAAGGCCGCTCCCGCGTTGACGGTGACGGTCTCCTTGCCCGCGTTGATCAGGTCGGCGTCGACCTCGTCGTCGTCCGGGTACGGGCCGACGCCGAGGATCCCGTTCTCGGCGTGCAGGATCACCGTCCGGCCCTCCGGGATGTGCCCGGGCACCAGCGTCGGCATGCCGATGCCGAGGTTGACGTAGGCGCCGTCGGGCAGGTCCTGGGCGACCTTCGCCGCCATCTCGTTCCGCGTGAGTGCCATCAGCGCACCGTCCTGAACTCGATCGGTTTGTCCACATCGGACACGTGGAGCACCCGGTCCACGTGGATGCCGGGCGTGTGCACGGAATCGGGGTCGATCTCACCGGGCTCGACGAGGTGCTCGACCTGAGCGATCGTGATCCGTCCCGCCGCGGCGCAATCGGGGTTGAAGTTGCGCGCCGACCGCCGGTAGACGAGGTTGCCGTGCCGGTCGCCCTTCCAGGCGTGCACCAGCGCGAAGTCGGGCACCAGCGCGCGTTCGAGCACGTAGGCGACGCCGTCGAACTCGCGGACCTCCTTGGCGGGCGACATCACCGCGACCGAGCCGTCCTGCGCGTGCCGCCACGGCAGCCCGCCTTCGGCCACGAGCGTCCCGACACCGGCGGGCGTGTAGAAGGCGGGGATGCCCGATCCGCCCGCGCGCAAGCGTTCGGCGAGGGTGCCTTGGGGCGTCAGCTCGACCTCGAGCTCTCCCGCGAGGTACTGCCGGGCCATCTCCTTGTTGTTGCCGATGTAGGACCCGATCGTCCGCCGGATCCGCCCGGCCGGGAGCAGGGTTCCCAGGCCGAACCCGTCCACGCCCAGGTTGTTCGAGATCGTCTCCAGGTCCGTCGCGCCCTGCTCCAGCAACGCGGCGATCAGCGCGGTGGGCACTCCGCACATCCCGAACCCGCCGACGGCGATGGACGATCCGTCACCGATGTCGGCGACGGCCTCGGCCGCCGTCTGCACTGTCTTGTCCATGTCGGCTCCTACTCGGTGGCGGCGAGGTGCGCGGTGAGCAACTCGTTGACCTGCTCGGGTCTCTCGGCGTTGAGCAGGTGCGCGGAGTCGTCGACGACCTCGAACCGGCCGTGCGCGACGGTCTCGGCGATGAGCCGGACCATCTCGGGCGGCGTCGCGGGATCTTCGGCGCCCGCGACGGCGAGCACGGGCACCGTCACCTCGGCCAGCCGCTCGCGGACGTCGAACGCCGAGATCGCCTCGCAACAACCGGCGTAGCCCTCGGTCGTGGTGGCGCGCAGCATGTCCAGCAGCCGCCGCGCCTCATCGGTCTCGGCGAAGGACCGGACGAACCAGGTGCCGGGACGGCTGGGCACCATCGCCTCGGTGCCGTCGGCCCGGACGGCGGCGGCGCGTTTCGGCCAGCTCCCCGGATCGGCGAACCGGGCGGCCGAGGCCAGCACCGCGAGGCTCAGCACCCTGCGCGGCTGGTCGAGGGCGAGCTGCTGGCCGATGGCGCCCCCGATGGACACCCCGGCGTAGTGGAAGCGGTCGATGCCCAGCCGGTCCACCAGCGCGATGACCTCCTCGGCCATGCCCGCCATCGTGAGCGGACCGCCAGGAACCGGGCTCCCACCGTGTCCCGGCAGGTCGAAGCGCAGGATCCGGTAGCGGTCGGCGAGCGCGTCCACCTGGGCGTCGAACAGGTGCAGGTCGGTGCCCAGCGATGGTCCGAGGACCAGGACGGGTGCGGAGTCCGGACCGTCGATCCGGTGGTGCAGCGCGGTTTCGGTGGTCACGCGAAGGGCCTCCCCGGGTAGGTCGCGGCAGCGGACGCGACGGTGAAGCGGCCGTGGTCCCAGCCGTCGGCGAGCGGGACGAAGTAGTCGAAGGACACCTGCTTGGAGGCGTAGCGCCAGTTGCCGTCGACACGCCGCAGCGAGTCGGTGTACCGACCGGCCGCGATGTGCGGGACGCCGTCCTGCACGCAGGGCTGCCACAGGAACGACCGCGCCCGCGCGGTGTCCTCGCCTTCCAGGGTGATGTCGAGGTTGGTCACGTGGTGCCAGAACGCGGTGAGCCCGGCGTCGGCGAGGCCGGCGAAGAACGCCCTCAGTTCGGCGTGGCCGGTCGCGCGGGCCAACCCGACGAACTCGCCGTCCTCGGTGAACAGCGAGACCAGCGCGTCCCAGTCGCCGTCGTCGAGCGCGCGGCAGTAGCGCGCGTCCAGGTCGCGGATGGCTTCCCGCGCCTCCAGCCTGGCGATCCTGCGCAGCACATCGTCGTTCACGATCCGCCTCCCGCTCGTTCGAGGAAGGTGACCGCGGCTGCTCCTTCGCCGGAGGTGCCGTCCGCGACGCGCACCGAGTCGTCGCGGACGTCGACGAGAACGGCTCTGCCGTTCAGCGTCGCGCGGTAGCGACCGGGCGGCGGCAGGGCGGTGTTCGGGGCGAGGACGATCCGGTCACCCGCGCGCACCCCGTCGACCCGGTGCGGGCGGCCCAGCGCGCGGGTCACCCCGGGCAGATCCCCGGAGCGCAGGCAGTTCCGGGTGTAGGTCGACGAGCACGCGGTGTTGTTCGCGGGCAGCAGCGGAACGCCCTCGACGGAGAAGCCCAGGGCCGCACCGAGTTCGCGCAGGGTGTCGACGTCGCCCGCCGCCCTGGCTCCGAAGGTGAAGTTGGCGCCGACGACGACGGCCTTCGCCCTGAGCCGACCGGCGAGGCAGTGCGCGGCGAAGGTCTCGGGGCTCAGGCCGGCCAGCTCGCGGGTGAAGCGCAGCACGCACACCGCGTCGACCCCCGCAGCCGCGGCGAGCTCGGCGCGATGGGCGATCGTGGACAGCGTCGCCGTGTCCTTGGGCAACCCGAGCACCCTGGCCGGGTGCGGGTCGAAGGTCACCATGACCAGCGGCAGACCCCGCTCGTCGGCGGTGCGCCGGGCCTTGTCGATCAGGCTGCGGTGACCCCGGTGCAGCCCGTCGAACACCCCGATCGTCAGCACGGTCGGACCGAGATCGGGCGGTACGTCGTCGAGGCCGTGCCAGAGCGTCGCCCGCGCCTGCCGGGATCGCAGCGCGGCGCTCACGACTGGGCCTTCAGGTCCGACGGGTGGATCGCCAGCGGCGTGACCTTGATCCTCATGTACGGGAACAGCGGCAACGACGACAGCAGAGCGTGCAGGGTGTCGCCCGAATCGACGTCGAAAACGCTGATGTTGCTGTACTCCCCGACGATCCGCCAGAGGTGCGGCCAGACGCCTGAGCGCTGCAGTTCCAGTGCGCGCGCCTTCTCCTCGGCGACGAGCTCCGCGCGGCGATCCGGGTCGAGGTCGTGCGGGATCGCGACCTCCATGTGGACGTGGAAAAGCATCGAGATCAGCTCCTTCGGAAGGCCCGGACCTGGGCCGGGTCCAGTTCGACGCCCAGTCCCGGGCCACCGGGCAGGTGCAGCCCGTCGGCGTCGTAGACGAGCGGTTCCACGAGCATTTCTTCGGCCAGCAGCAGGGGGCCGAACAGTTCGCTCCCCCACGCGCTCGCCGGGTTGGCGCACGCGGCGTGCAGCGAGGCCGCCGTGCCGATCGGGCTCTCGATCGACGTCGCCGCGTAGCAGGGGATCCCGGCCGCGGCGGCGACCTCACCGATGGCCCGGCTCGCGCGCAACCCGCCGGATTTGGTGGTTTTGACCGCGAAGATCCCGGCGGCCCCGGATTGGGCGAGTCGCAGCGCGTCGGCGGGGGTGCGCAGGCTCTCGTCGGCCATCACCGGGATCGGCAGCGCGGCGGCGATGGCGGCCATCGCGTCGACGTCGTGCCCCGGCACCGGCTGCTCGACCATCTCCACGCCGGCCTCGGCCAGCGCCGGGAGGTGGGTCAAGGACGTCAGCCGGTCCCAGCGGGCGTTGATGTCGACCCGCACGCCGGCGACGTCAGCGAGCTTCTCCGCGACGCCGAGGACCCGGTCGACGTCGTCGGCCGGATCCAGCGCGCCCATCTTCAGCTTGAACGACGTGTGCAGCCCGGAGTCCAGCTTCGCCAGCGCCTCATCGACGACGACGTCGGCGGCCTCGGCGCCCAGCGCCCAGGTCACCGCGACGCTGTTCCGGACCGCCCCGCCGAGCAGGGTGTGCACCGGAACGCCGAGGTGGCGCGCCCAGGCGTCGTGCAGGGCGACCTCGACGGCGTTCTTGGCGAACAGGTTCGCCGCGACGACGTCCGCGCAGTCACGCAGGATCGCCGGAACGTCGTCGACGCGGCGGCCGAGCAGCACCGGCGCGAGGTACTTCTCGACGATGACCTGCATGGTCTCGACGGATTCGCCACCCCACCACGGGCCTCCGGGAACGACTCCCTCACCGACTCCCGCGACACCACCGGCGGTCCGGACGAAGACGTAGAGCAGCGGCTGCGTGCTCATGCCGGTCCTGGCGAAGCGGTGCGCGCGGCGCATGGGGACGTCGACGATCACCGTCTCGACGGCGTCGATCCGCAGGTCGGTCATCGAGTCCTCTCCTTTCCAACGGGGGTGAACGCCGAGCCGGGTGTCGTCGCACCCGGCTCGGCGCCGGTCTCACACGGGTTCGAGCGTGAAGTCGTAGGTCACGGCGCGCTTCCCGTCCCCGCTGTCGGTCGGGTCGAGGATCAGATCCGGCTTGGTCGCGGACGCGACGTCGCTGTCGAGCCACTCCCCGCCGCGGAAGTAGAGCTGCGTGGTGATCGTCCGGTACCCCGGCGCGCGAACCATCAGGTGCAGGTGCGCCGGACGCCACGGGTGCCAGCCCGCGGCCTCGATCAACGCACCGGTCGGCCCGTCGGTCGGGATCTGGTACGCGGCCGGTTCGATCGTGTGGATGTCGAACCGGCCCCGGTCGTCGGCGACGACGACACCGCGCAGGTTGCCGTCCGGCAGGTGCGGGGCGAACCCGGAGTAGTAGCCCTCCTCGTCCGCGTGCCAGATGTCGAGCTCCGCTCCGGGGACCGGGTTGCCCTCGGTGTCCCGGACCTGCCCGGTGAACAGCAGCTCCGTGCCCTTCTCGTCAGGACGCCGGGGCAGCGTTGCCGGGGTGTCGAGCCGGGCCTGGTCGGGCAGGTAGTACGGGCCGAGGATCGAGCCCTTGGTGCCCTCCTGGTCCTCGGCGGCGACGTCCTCGACGACGTGCTCGACGAACACGTCGAGGATCAGCGGCCACTCGCCGCCCTCCCCCACGTCGATCAGGTACTTCTTGGCGGCCTGGAACTCGTCGTAGCTGACCTTCTTCGACCGGATCGTGGCGTGGATCCCGGCCAGCAGTTCGGTGACGACCTCCGAAACGCGTTCCTGGGAGACCGCGGGACCGTTGGACCGGCTGGCGCGGAACGCCTTGGTGGCCGAGTCGCCCGAGCCCGCGGCGGTCGGTGAGTCGTGCGTAGCGGTCATGATGCGCTCCTCGAGACGACCGGCGCGTCAGCGCTTGCCGATGATGGACACGTCGTCGGGGTTGATCAGGTCGGGAACCTGCCAGCCCTCGAGGTCGTACTCGGACATGCACTGCTGGGCGAAGTCCTTCAAGTAGTCGCTGGTGCCCGACATCTCGGCGTCGGCGACCATCTCGGCTCGCACCCCTTCGTGGTTGCCCGCGTAGTTGCGCTCGTAGAGCTCGTGGCGGGAACCGAACTCGGAGCCGATCGAGTCCCAGATCAGCTTCATCAGCTTGACGCGGTCCACCGCCGAGTAGTCGTTCGAGCCGCGCACGTACTTGTCCAGGTACGGACGCACGCTCGGGTCCATGAAGTCCGTGGCGTGGCTGGGCAGGTAGATCAGCGAGGAGCCGAGGTCCTGCATGATGATCTCGCGCACCCGCGGGTAGCCGACGGTCATGAACCAGCGGTAGGCCATGCCGTACTCGTGCTTGGGCAGGACGGTGCCGCCGAGCCACTCCTCCGGGTTGGCCGCCATGGCGTCCGAGAGGCCCCAGAACAGGTTTCGCCACGCGAGCACCTCGCCGACGCGCGTCTGCACCCCGCGGAAGTCCTTGGTACCGGTGGCTTCGAGGCCCTTCATCAGCAGGCCGGCGAGGAAGTCCAGCTTCACCGCGAGGCGGGTCACGCCCTGGAAGGTGAAGCGGTGCAGGAACCCCGATGCGGGGACGAAGCTCGACGCCTTCTCCGGGTCGCCGTAGACGAAGACGTTCTCCCAGGGGATCAGCGTCTTGTCGAGGACGAAGATGGTGTCGTTCTCGTCCAGGCGGCTGGAGAGCGGGTAGTCGAACGGGCTGCCCATGACGCCGGACTGCTGCGAGTAGGACGGGCGGCAGATCAGCTTCATCCCGGGCGCACCCATGGGAACGGTGCAGACCAGCGAGTACTCGCGCTTCTTGATCGGCAGACCGTAGTGGGCCAGGAAGTTGAAGTGGGTGATCGCCGAGCCGGTGGCCACGACCTTCGCCCCGGACACCACGAGACCCTTGTCGTTCTCCTCCTCGACGTGCATGAACACGTCCGCGACCTCGTCCGGGCCGCGGTGGCGGTCGACCGGTGGGTTGACGATGGCGTGGTTCCAGTAGAGGACCTTCTCCTGGGACTCGGTGTACCAGCGCCGGGCGTTGTCGGCGTAGGGGTCCCAGAATTCGGGGTTCGCGCCGAGGGTTCCGAGGAAGCTGGCCTTGTAATCGGGGGAACGACCCATGAAGCCGTAGGTCATCCGGGCCCACTCGGCGATGGCCGCCTGGTCCTTCTTCATGTCCTCGGCCGAGTGCGGAGCCCGGAAGAAGGGATGGGTGAACCCACCGTTGCCGGTGTCGGTGGGAACGGTCAGCACGTCCTGCTTGGCCGGGTCGTGCAAGGCGTCGTAGAGCCGAGCGGTCATCCGCACCGCGTTGCGGAACGCCGGGTGCGTGGTGACGTCCTTGACCTTCTCGCCGTACAGGTGGACCTCGCGGCCGTCCTTGAGGCTCTCGATGTACTCGTCGCCGGTCAAAGGCTTGTTGACGCGACCGTTCGTCGCGGCTGACGTGTTCGCGGCATCCTGCTGCAGCGTCATTGCTGCCTCCTCGCCTGTCGTGAACTGGAGGTGAAAGGACTTCGGGATGGATGGGCGGGTCGGCTCAGCTGGAGCCGGTGATCGACCCGGCGACGAAGGTGACGCCGCCCGGCCCGTCGACGGAGTCGTCCCAGAGCAGCGGCGCGTGCCCGTCGCCGAGGTGGTGGAACTTCCCGGTGTGGAACAACAGGGGTCGCCCGTCGTGGATGAGGAACTCCTGCACTTCGCCCAGGTAGAGGACGTGGTCGCCGCCGTCGTAGGACCGCCAGGGCACGCAGGCGACGTGCGCGAGTGTGCCGTCGAGCCGCGGGGTGCCGCAGGCGCTGTCCGGCGCCCACCGCACCTCTTGGCTCGGCTTGCCCGCGAAGTGCAGCGCGAGGTCCTTCTGGCTCGACTCGAGCACGTTGACCGTGAACGGCCGCGCGTCGATCAGCCCGCACAGGCGGGAACGTCGATCGAGGGACACCAGCACCAGCGGCGGGTCCAACGACACCGCCGTGAACGCGTTCACGGTGGCGCCGTGCGGATTCCCGTCCTCACCGCTGCAGGTGATGACGGTGACCCCGGTGGTGAAGTGCCCGAGGCACCGGCGCAGTTCCTTCGGATCGATCGCCATTGACCTACCTCCACGCCTGCACGCTGTGCGTGCAACATGTACGTAAAGCGTGCAGAGAGAGTGGCACAGCGCACCCCGGCCGTCAACAGCGATCCGGCTCCTCCCCTCGGGCGAACCGCTGTGCAGGACCCGCGCTGTGGGACGATGCGCAGGTGAACGACGTGCAGATCGGAGCCCAGGACCGCATCCAGAGCATCGAGCGCGGATTCGCAGTACTGCTGGTGTTCGACGCCGAGCGGCGGAACCCGAGCTTGATCGAGATCGCGAAGGCGACCCAGCTGTCCCGGCCCGCCGTACGTCGAATCCTGCTGACGCTGCAGCACCTCGGTTACGTCCGGCCGACCGGCGGGAGCCACTGGGAGCTCACGCCGCGGGTGCTGACCATCGGCCAGCACTTCACGACGTCGAGCGCGGTCGTAGCGGTCTCCGAGCCGCACATGAGCCGCTTGGTGGAGGAAACCCAGGAATCGGCTTCCCTGTCGGCGATGGACGGCAGCGATGTCGTGTACCTCGCGCGCGTTCCCGCCAAGCACGTGCTCAACATCAACGCCACGGCGGGCACCCGCGTGTCCGCCCACGCCACGTCGATGGGACGCGTGCTGCTGGCGGCGCAACCTCCCGAGTTCGTCGAGCAGTACCTGGCCGAGCACGGGTTGCGACCGCTGACCCGGCACACCGTCACCAATCCCGACCAGTTCCGCAACACGCTTGCGCGGGTGCGCGAACGAGGCTGGTCGCTGGTCTCCGAAGAACGCGAGATCGGCCTGATCGCCGCCTCGGCTCCGATCCGCAACCACACGGGCCAGGTGATCGCGGCGCTGTCGTCGTCGACGTCCACGGGCCGCATGAGCCCCGAGCGGGTCGAACGCGACCTCGTCCCGGTCCTCGTCCGCATCGCCGACGAGATCAGCGAGGAGCTCGGCGCCTGACGGCGAGCCGCCGGACGGATCCGACCCGCGCGGGCGCGACGCGCCGAACGGGCACCATCACAGGTGGTCGACCCCGACGCTGCTCCCGCCACAAGTGTCGTCGTGGGGAATGACCGCGCGGTCGTTCGACGGAGCGCGAGAGAAGACATCACGAGCGGAGCGCCGTGGGCGTTCGCAGTCTGTGAAGAACACTCCCCCGCAACAACAGGAAACCGGTCACCGAAGACGTTGCAGCCCCGGCCGGGCCAGAGCCTTCCTCCAGAAGGAACGAGTCCGCCGCTGGATGGACCGCATCACAGCCACAGTCCTCCGTCAGGCCTCGGCGTCAAGCTCGCCGCCGAGGCCTGAGCGACGAGGCTACAAGGAGTCATGAACCCGAAGGCGGCTGATTCGCGTAGGTTTGCCGCCAGTTTGGATCAATTTCGTCCATCTGTGCAGCGAACATGTCTGCCTGGTACTTCTTCTTCACGTCAGCCGTTGATTCACGCTGCCCCGTAGGAGTTTCATCGAGCAGGTCGTACGTCCTCGTGAATCCACCGTCAGGGTTCTCCGGTGGGTTAATCCGATACTCCAGAGTTCTTCCGTTGACCGTGGTGGTCGTAATCGGGGCACCGAAATCTTCGACCCCGTACCTCCGCAGCTGATCCTCAGCCTTTTTGTGCTGGAGGTTGGTGTTCTGGGTACCTGGCTCCAAGTTGTCGCGACGCTGAGCCCTCTCGCCGTGAATAGCATACTGTTCAGCCAGATGAAGATGCGCAGTACGAGTTTGAGGTGCTACCGGCGTTCCACGTCTATTGAGCATATCGCGCGCCGATTCGCCGCCCATTACAGCATTTTGATTTCGATTCGGGTTGTTGACCCGATGAGCGATGTCATCCCTAGTATTGGGGGTGCTTCCTGCCTCTCGGCAGTTCATGAGCCCAAGCGGGTCAATCCAGCCCGTAGGATTGAGCACGTAGGAGTGCGGATTGGGAGAAGGAGTGAGGCCGAGCGGGTCTTGGGTGACGTAACGACCCGTGGACGGATCGTAGTATCGATACAAGTTGTAATGCAGACCAGTCTCAGCGTCGAAGTACTGGCCCGGAAAACGCAGCGGGGTCTCCACACCGGTACGGCTATCTTCGACAGTGCGTCCCCACAACGTCGCGCGATGGAACCACACGATCTCGCCTTGATCATTTACAAGCTCTGTCGGAGCGCCGACCAGGTCAGTCACGACGGCGTGGAACTGTTCGTCGACCCACTCATCAGAGCTTCTCATCACACGCTCAGCCTGGGTCAACGGCCGGAACGTGTCCGGTTCGTAGTCCCAAACCGTGACCCGAGGACCACCAGGACCTGCGTCGAATTTGGCTTGCTCGACCATCACCGGGCCGTCCCATGTGAAGTCAACTCTCTCGACGACCGAACCATCGCGGCTGAGGCGCTGTTTAGCGATCCGGCGCCCCATCGCGTCATACTGGTACCGCCAGTTCGAGCCGTCAGAAGTCAAGACGGAGACGAGCCGGTTCTCAGCATCCCAGAAGTATCGGCACGAATCTCCTTCGCGAGACCGCTGACGAAGTACGAGTCGGCCTTGATCATCATGTTCATAACTGACGTTGCCTGCGCTGCGGATGAGAGATCCGGCGTAAACCCGCTCACCGAGCGCGTCCTGTTCGAACTGCGTTGGCCAACTGGCCTGGGAGACGTTGCCCGCAGCATCGTAGGCGTAACGCTCGCTCCACCCGGCAGCGTGCACCCCGAGCACCCGGCCCACCTTGTCCAGGACGAATGAGCGCGGTCCGGTGATCTGGTCGTTCAGCTCCGTGAGCAGTCCATCCGCGCGATAAGTGAATGAACGATGCTGGTTCTGGTGCCCGGCCCCGCTGAAGATCGTCTGCGTCTGGAGTTGGTGATTCGGCAACCATGCTTGATTGAGCACCATGCCCGCACCGAGCGTCCTTCTCACTTCTCGGCCGAGGTGATCATATTCGAAGAGCAGTGACCGACCAGCGGTGTGCAGCGCAACCGGCTGGTCCCTCGCATCGTATTCCCACGCACTCTCCGCGCCTGACGGAGTTCGCCGCCGGATTCGCCGCCCTGCCGCATCGTATGCGGAGTGCACAGTACGACCGTTGATCGTTTCGGCGATCACCCTGCCCGCCGGGTCGCGTTGGAAGGAAACTCGACTTTCCCCTTCGACCGCCTCCAGGAGTAGGCCAGCGTCATCGTAGGTGAACCTCGCAATCACGGGCTCGCTACGGCGTTCAACCATGTTCCCGATCGCGTCGTAGCGGAACTGTGTCGCCCCACCGGATCCGTTGACGCGCTCGATGAGCTGTCCCGCCCCGTCATAGCGGTATTCGACTGTCGATCCGCTGAAATCGGTCTCCCGCACCAGTCTTCCCGCCGGGTCGTAGTCATAACTCCACACGAGCCCCAGCGGGTTGGTCACGCCGATCAAACGCATTTCCGTGTCGTAGGCGAACTCAAGACGGGTACCGTCCGGACGGACCTCGGCTGCGATCAGGTCGAAGTGGGTGGTCTCGGTTCTGGTGACGCCACCCAGTGCATCTACCTGAGCCCGCAAGTTGCCTTCACTGTCGTAGTTTCGTTGTTCGGTCGTGCCGTCACGTAGTTGACGCCAGGCGAGCTTGCCGTCGACCGTGTAACCAAACCGATCCACGCCACCCTCAGAGTCGATGATCGCGGCGACCCGGCCGAACCGATCCCGCTCATACCGGGTCACGGCCCCGGCTGGATCCACGAATGTCGTCGGCAAACCATTGCCGTCTGTCTCGACGCGTTGGGTACGACCAAGGGCATCAGTGACCGCGGCGAGATGCCCTTGCTCATCGTAGGTGTACGTGGTGGCCGCGCCACTGGCATCAGTGGACCTCGTGAGGTTCCCGCGCTCGTCATACTCGTGATGCGACACTGTGCCGTCCGCGTCGATCAACGTGACCGGCAGTCCGAATCCATTGCGCTCACAACGGACCTGACTCCCGTCCGGGCGAGTGATCGCGCAGAGGTTACCTACCTCGTCATAGTCGTAGCGAACGCTGCGTCCCAGGGCATCTGTGCGGCGCAGCAACCGACCGTAAGCGTCCCACTCAGACTCAGTAGCGTTGCCCAGCGGGTCTACTTCCTTGACAACCTGACCGACTTCGTTCAAGAAGAACGCAGTCTGCTGCCCGAGCGAGTTCGTCCATCGCGTCACACCGTCCTCATAGGACATGGCGCCGCTGAGGAAATCGCCGGCTGCGTCACCACGCACCACGCGGCCCTCGTGGTCGTAGCTGAAGCGGTACCAGGATTCGTTGCGGTCAGTCCAGCTCGTGAGCCGGCCCGCGTCGTCATAGGTGAAGCGGAGCGGGTGCCCGGAGGCGTTGATGACCTCGGACAGCCGACCGTGCTGGTAGCTATACCGCATCAGCGTCAGATCGGCACCGTTGTCGGCCCCGCACAGGTGCAGGGCCGTGATCAGACCATCCTCGGAATCAACTCGAATGCGGTAGCCGCCACTGTGTCGGATCTCAGTCGGCACCCCGGCCTCATCGCGGTCGAACTCGATGCGGTGCCCGTTGCGGTCCGTGATCGCGAGCAGCGGCAACACCGCACCTCCGCTGCCGAAATGCAGGGTCTGGCCCTGCTCCGCGACAGTGATCGTGTAACCCTCGTCGGTCACCGCGAGTGGCTTCTGCGGTCCCACCTGCGGCAAGGACACGGGTGTCGGGTGCGGATAAAACAGCAGCGTGCCGTCGTCGCCCGCGAATGACACCCCTTGCGCATCCACCTCCAGCCGCTGGTCCAGAGTGGACGCCCAACTGGCACCGAAGAACCGCCCAACCCGGTACGACGACAAGTGCAACCGGCGTAGGACCAGCGGCAACACGCCTGTCATCGCCACGTCCGTCTGAGGCAGCACAGCATCGCCACTGGCTACGTCAATGGGGTCGCCTGTGGTGCACTTGTTCTTGTCCGGCGTCGCTTCCCTCTTCGCGCCGCGGTTGTTGTCCCGGATGTTCGGCTGCTTCGCACCCGCTGCATTCGTGCCCGCCGGGTCAATCGACCTCGAATTGTTTCCCTGCCCGCCGTTCGAGTCGTTGTTGTCGGGCGACCGATCGGCCGACTGCTGATTGGTGTTGTTCGAACCGCCCGTGGGCTTGTTGTCGGCGTTCGCGGCGTTCGTCGAGGCTGGGCCGTCGTTCTTGCTGTTGTCGGCCTTGATCTTGTCCAGGGCCTTCTTGGTGTCTCCGAAGGAGTCGCCGAGCTTCTGGAGCATGGGCGAGAGCTTCTTCATCGCCTGGATGAGCTTGGTGGTGATGTCGGCGATGCGGGCCGCGACCTTGGCGACCTCGGCGACGACCTGGGGCACGACCCACGCCAGGGCGATGCCCAGCGTGCAGACGACCTGCAGCGCCCAGCTGATCAGGTGGCCGACGAGTTCGGCGATGATGTCGCGCACCAGCGTGCGCACCGCGGCGACGACCTCACCCGCCGTTCCGATGCCGTCCGCTGCGCCGTCGGCGGCGGACTTGGCCGCGGCGATCAGGTTCGCGGTGTCCTCGCTGCGCTTGCGGTAGGCGTCGCCGGCATCGCCCAGCCAGCTGGCCGTGTCGGCCTTGACCAGGTCTTTCATCTCGGTGTTGATGGCTTCGAGCTCGGCCGAGACGTTCTTCCACGTCTCCGAGTGAGCCTTGATCTCGTCCGGATCGCCGGTCAGCGAGTCCAGGGCGTCCGAGACCGGTCCGACGTGCTCGATCAACCATCCGACACCGGCGGAGAAGATCGCGCCGAACGGGTCCAGCGCCATGCCCAGCGCGTCCAGTCCGGTCCCGACCGCGCCCAGGACGCCGGCGGCCCAATCACCGGACTCGATCGCCTTCTGCGTGTCGGCGACCGACTCGGCGATCTGGATACCGCTGAACGACTGCGTCGAGTCCTCGCGCTGCGCCACCAACGGATTCGTCACTACAACCCCCAGAACAAGAAATCAGGTAGGAGAACTCAGTCGCGCAGCGGGTCGAAGTCCGGGCCGAACTCGTCGTCGTCCTCGTCTTCGAAGCGCGGTCGCCTCGGCTGCGCCGGAGGTGCCGTCGGTGCTGCCGGAGCGGCGGGCGGAGCCGGGGTTTCGTCGTCCTCGGCGGGGCCGTCCCACTTCGAGGAGGTCTCCTCCTCGACCTCGTCCTCCGGCTGCTCCGGGAACCGCTCGCGCAGGTTGTCCAGCATCATCGAGCGGGTCTGCTGGTCCTCGTCGCCGAGGGTCGCGGCCATGGTCTCGCCGACCTTGCCCGCGATGTCGGCCTGCGCGCGGTGCATCGTCGACAGGATCTGCGCGGCGAGCTCGTTCGGCGGCATCGAGCGGATCTTGTCGGTGAACTCCAGGTCGGTCACGCTGCCGTCGGCGCGCACCGTCACCTTGATGCGCCCGTCCGGGCTGCTGGCCGACAGCCGCAGCTGCTCGGTCTGCGCCTGGACTTCCTGGTACCGCTGGGCTTTCTCGGCGAACCCCTGCGCCCACTGCTGGATGCGACGTTCCGCTTCATCGGGGTCGGCCCCCGCGACCGCGAATCCCCCCGAGCTCTGGCCCGTCATCGCACGACCTCCGTCGACATCTCGAAATCCTCGGTGTTCTGTGTGAACCGGCCGGTCAGGCCGGTGTGCCGCGCTCCGGATCCATCACCGGAGTCCCCTGCTGCTGCGGGGTTCCCACCGGCGGGACTCCGCGCAGCGCCACGGCCGACCGGTTCACCTTGACCGCCTCGTCGAACGTCTTGAGCGAATCGGCGTTGGCGTCATCGGTGTCCAGGTAGTCCTTGGCGGTGGAGCGCACGTTGTCGGCCGTGACGGTGATGCCTTCCTTGGCCGCCTTCAGCGCGTTCATCCCCTCCTCCTCCATCGGGTTGACGATGGGCGGCAGGAAGGAGCACAGCAGCCCGTAGGCCTCGTCGGACATGCTGACGGCTTGGGCCGCCGAGATCGCGGTGTCCAGCCGGTCGGTGAGGCCGTCCAGGTGGCTGGCGTGCGCGGTCAGGTCTTCTGCCTGGACGTTGAACGACGTCATGAGCTCCCCCGGCTTCTTCGTGTGTTCAGGCCACCGCGGCCACGACGTCGGCGAGGCGGTGTTCGATCTTCTTGTTGTCGGCCGGGGTGATGCTGAGCCAGGCGCCCTGGCTGACCATCAGGTAGCGACCTTGGTGGGTGTCGAACCAGGTCACGAGGGTTGTGGAGCGGCGTGTTCCGCGTGAAACGCCGAACTGGCCGCCTGCTCGGCGGTTGTTGGCGAGTTCGAGCACGGTCGCCGCGTCCTGCGGTGACAACCCGGCCTTGACCAGGGCGACGTCCTCGTCCACGTCGCCGCCGAAGGGATCGTCGTCGTCCTCTTCGAGGGCTTTCGACAGCGCTTCGGCCGGAACCGAGATCGCCCGCTGCAGGCCCGCTTCACCCGGCGGCAGCACGCCGACGGCCGAGAGGGCCAGAGCGGTGGGGCGGATCTCGGTCAGCCGCAGTTCGTCGCCCACCAGCTGCGCGAGCGCTCCGCTGCGTGGTGCGACGGCGGCGAGAGCGCGAATGGGCTGGTCGCGGTGTCCGATCACGTCCACCGACGTGTCGTGGTCGACCAGCAACCGCAGCAGGTGCGCGAGCTTCGGGTCGAGGTCGAGGTCGCGGTCGGTGGCGAGTCCGCGACGGGCCAGCGAGCGGAAGGCCTCGGCGGTGAGTTCCGCCCGTTCCCGCGTGGTGGCGCCGAGGCTCGGGACCTCCAGCGGGTACGGGATCTTGCCGAGTCCGAGTTCGCCCCAGACCAGGTCGAATTCGGCCGCGGAGAGCACGAAGTCCGGGTTCGTCATTCCTCGCTCTTTTTCTTCTTCTTGCCCTCGCCGATCACCGGCGGCGGGAGGTCCTTGCCCGGAACCTCGACGACGGGACCGCCTTCGACGTACTTGGCCTTGCGCGCCTCGTCCTCGCTGCCCTGACCACCGCGGTTGCCCATCGGACCGCCGCCCATCATCCCGCCGGCACCGCCTGCCGGGGCCTGTCCCGGAGCGGCACCGCCGCCCTGGACCGGGCCGGCTCCGCCGTGGTCACCGGCGGGCGTCCCGCCGACGCCGGACGTGCCGCCGGGCGTGATGTTGCTGCCGGGTGCGCCACCGGACGGCATCGGCGGCGGTGTCGCGCCCAGACCGCCCGCGCCGCCGGAGGAGCCTCCGGCCGCCTTCGTCTGGCCGATCGGCGGGATCTGGCCGTCCGGGCCGGTGGTGTTCGGGATCGGTGGGATCTGCCCGCCCCAGTTCCGGTTGCCGTCGCGGTTGTTCGGCTTGCCGGGACGACGCCCGCCCGGACCGAAGGTGGCCCCGTCCGGCCCTTGGTGCGGTCGCAGCTTCTGGGTCTTCTCGGTCTGCCGGTCGCCGCCCTGGAACGGGGTCGCGCTCTGCGAGGTGGTGCTCTTGGGCTTGTGGTCCTCCAGCGACGGCGGCTTCTGGGTCGGGCCACTGCTCGCGGGCGAGACCGGGTTCGCGCGGATCGTCGGCGAATCCATCGAGCTCGGGCCGCCGATCTGCGGGATCTGCATTCTCTTCGTCGGCGCGCCGGCCCCGGCCGGACCGGTTTGCGCCGCCAACGGCATTCCCTCCGGCCCGGTCCCAGCGGGTCCGGTCTGCGCGGCCGGCGGCGGAGCCGTCGGCTGACCGGCAGGTGCGGATTCGGGCCTGGTCATCTTCTGCGTCGTCTCGGCGCCCCCGCCCGCGGACTGCTGCTCTGTCGGCGCTTCGCCGGGCCCCCCGTCCTCCGCCGCGGCCACGGACCGGACCGTCGTGCGGGGTTTCAACTCCTCGATCGGGTCCGGCGGGGGTGTGAAGCGCGGAGTGTCGCCGTCGATGGCGCGCGAGGACTCCTCCATCCGCGTCATCACCCGCACGGCCTGCTCGTGCGCGCTGGAGGAACGCTCCTGGTTGGCGCGCAGGTCTCCCATCGCCTTGGTGAAGGACTCAAGGTCACCGGTGGCGAAGGTCAGCGCGGCGGTGGCGTGGAGCACCTCGGCGCCCTTGACCGGCTCGGGCATCTCGGCCTTCGCGGTCTCCATGACGCGACCCTGCTCCGCGACGCGATCTGCCAGCGCCCCAGCGGATTCCCCGGCGTCGCGGCTCCAGTTCGCCAGCTTCTCGATCGCCGACCGCGCGGCGTCGGCGGCTTCGCCCTGCCAGCCCGATTCGGTGGCGCGGAGCTGCTCGGACATCCGGTCTGCGGACTCGGCCATCGCGCGGCTCAGCTTGGTCCACTCGTCGGCGAGCTGACCGACGCGGCCGGGATCGTTCTCGATGTGCACGGCGTCGTAGAGCTCGCGGTGGCTGCGCGATGCCCAGTTCTGCGTCTCCACCAACGCGAGGTCGGGTGAGTCCTGCGGCATGTTCTCTTCTCCTCGGCCTGGGTACCAGGCGGATCAGATGAGCTTCTGGAAGGAGTCGGCGACGCGCTGGTCGGTCTCCCGGTAGGTGCGCATCGCGCTCTCTATCGCGTCTCGCGCGTCCACGAGGACGTCCCGGTAGCGCGTGAGAACCGCGACCAGCGAGTGCTCGGCTCCTTCGGCTCTACCGGCGAACTTCTCCGCCATCGCCGTGCCCACCGGGTTCTGCCCCAGAGGCGCCTGGCGGGCGAGGTTGCGCGCTTGCGACAACCAGGAGTCGACCGAGTTCAGGCGCTCGTCCAGGGCGGAGCGGATCGACTCGCCCGCCGCCGGATCCAGCTTCAGGTCCAACGACTCCACGGCATCGCGCATGGCGGCCACCGAAGCCGTCGATTCGGCGAGCGACTGAGACGCCTGCTCGTCAGGCTTGTTCATCTCTCCCCCGAAATACAAGGACAACGGCCCATACCGGATGGCCGGTCACCAACATCCCCCACGGCTCAACACTTACCAGACGATGTGAACGGCGGGGCACACTGGACGCATCGTGATCACTTGTTTACCTCAGCACCGAAAAATGTGACGAGAAAGACGATTCGGCGAAGCAACCATGCCGCATCGGCACGATTTCTTCCGGCGCTCCGGCAGAATCCGAATCCACAGTGGATGGATCGCTCGCGAGACCGCACCCTCTGGGGCCAAGCTTGCACCGACCGCACTTCGGCAGCGTTCCCACTGGTGGGGGCTATGCCGCAGGCCGAGTTCCGAGCGCATCTTCTGGGTGTTCGTCACGTCGAACCGCGCGATGCGTGATCCGGGCTCGAACTTGTCGGTTTCGTCATTCGGCACTTCCCAAAACGGACAACTGATGGGCGGTGCGCTGGATTCGACGTGACGGATTACCACTGCTCGTGCCTTTCGCGCGAGGTGGACCGAAAAACCCCTTCGACGCGACCGCGGCGAACTCGCCTCCGGCAAACAGCGCGGCCCCCGCCGCGAAGGCAGGGGCCGAGCGAAACTCACCCGTCCAGTTCGCCGGTCTTGACCGCGACGAGGAAGTCCGCGAACCGCTTCTTGGAGAAGGCTAAAGCGGCCTGCTCAGGAGCCTTCGAGTCACGAACCCCGCTGACGTGCGGCAGGTTCTGCGCTAGCTCGACGCACTGCCCCTGATCGGTGCTCCGACTCGACTTCCGCCACACGGCGCCCGCCAGCTCGTTCATGTTCGCGTCCTCCCCTTCGCAGGTGTGTCACAGGGACGACGCAAGGCTATCCATGAACTCCGCGGAATCGGCAGGAGTGAGCGCTTCGGCACGCATCTGCTCGAAGACCTCGGTGTAGTGCTTGATGTCGTTCGGGCGCTCCAACCAGACACCACCCCGGAGGTTTTCGACGTACACGGCGTCCATGTCGTCGAAACCCTCCGGGAACCGGAGCATCGAGAACGGCGTCTGCAATCCGAGATGCGCTCCTGCCGCGAAGGGCATGACCTGGATCGTCATGTTGGGCTTCGCGGCCGTCACGACGAGGTAGCGCAGCTGGTCCCTGAGAACCTCCTCGCCTCCGACAGCCCTCCTCAGGGCGGCCTCGTCGAGCACGACGTGCAGTCGAGTCGGGTTCTTCTCGCAGTTGACCCGGTCTTGCCTGGCCTTGCGGAGACCGATGGAGCGCTGAAGCGTCTGCTCATCGACGGCCGATGCCCTGACCCCGAACATCGCCTGCGCGTACTCGGGCGTTTGCAGGAGTCCGTCCACCACGATCGGCGAGTAGTTCCACAGCTCGTCGGCGTCGGATTCCAGGCCGACGAACTTCTCGAACCACTCCGGCATGGTGTCGGAGTACATCGCCCACCAGCCGCGCTCGTTGGACTCCTCGGCCCGGCGGACGAGGTTGTCCGACAGCGGGGCCTCCACGCCGTAGAACTGGCAGAGCAAGCGCACGTTGCGCGGCAGGATGACCTGCTTGCCACCTTCGATCCTGTTGATCGTCGTGATGGTCAGGCCCGCGTACTTGGAGGTGTCGGCGACCTTCTTGCCCGCCTGCTCGCGCAGTTGGCGGAGCTCCCGCCCGAGCTCGCGGCGTCGGAGGTTGGGGCCCGGCCCGCCCTCGTGCTCTTCGACCATCTCTCGCACTCCCTGGCTGCGCATCTGACTGTCGATCATCCTGCAACAAGAGTGCCCACATTGCGTTCACCCATATCGGTAATTGGCGTATGTGTACACATGCAATACCTTCGCCCATGTGGAGCTGATCTTGTGGCCCACGCCGCAACCAGCAGAGATCACCGCAGATGGAGGCGTCGCACATGGGCGAACCGCGCTACCGGCCGCACCCGTTCAGCTGGGTCCCCGGGGACGGCCGACGACACGCGATAGGTGAGGCACGGCCTCCCGGCGGCTGGCCGGACGAAGCGGAGATCACCGCCCTCTGCGGCGACGACGTCCGCGCCGACAACTCGACCTTCGCCTGGTTCTGGGCGACCTGCCCCGACTGCAACGTCGCCGCCCACCGCCTCGCCGACGTCCCCATGCCGACGAACCCGAAACACCCCTGAACTGCTCAGACCAGGCTCGGTGTCGACGCGCCCCCGACACGACACCGAGCCGTCCGGACCGGGCGGTGCCCACCTCCCACCGCACCGCCCGGTCCCCCCGCTCGCTCGTCGTTGTCGGTGTCCGGGGCCACACTGGGCCCGAGCGGACGACAACGGCTGGATCAAGGGGGAGCAGCGATGCCGACGGAGACCACCGAGATCGCTGACGGGGTGCACCGGATTTCGACCTACGTGGAGCCGCCCGGCCTCGTGTTCAACCAGTTCCTGCTGACCGCGGACGAACCGCTGCTGTTCCACACCGGGATGCGCGGCTTGTTCCCGGAAGTATCGGCCGCGGTGCGGCGAATCGTGCCGTTGTCCCGGCTGCGATGGGTGGCCTTCGGGCATCTGGAGGCCGACGAGTGCGGGTCGATGAACGAGTGGCTGCACGCCGCCCCGTCCTCGCAGATCGCGCACGGGACCCTCGGGTGCCGACTGTCGATCAACGACATGGCCGACCGACCGCCGCGGCAGCTCTCGCACGACGAGGTGGTGGACCTCGGCGGCAAACGCGTCCGGCGCATCGAAACACCGCACGTACCGCACGGGTGGGACGCCGGTCTTCTGTTCGAGGAGGTGACCGGGACCCTGTTCTGCGGCGATCTGTTCACCGCGCTCGGCCGCACCACCGCGCTCACCGAAGCCGACATCGTCGGACCGGCGCTGAGCGCCGAGGACAACTTCGGCGCAACCTGCCTCACCCCTTCCACGGCACCGACCATCCGCTCCCTCGCGAACCTGCACCCCACCACGCTCGGCCTGATGCACGGCCCCGCCCACACGGGCGACTGCGAACAAGCGCTCAACGACCTCGCCGAATCCTTCGACGAACGCCT
The DNA here is from genome assembly GCF_004349225.1 of Saccharopolyspora karakumensis. Lineage (NCBI taxonomy): Bacteria > Bacillati > Actinomycetota > Actinomycetes > Pseudonocardiales > Pseudonocardiaceae > Saccharopolyspora > Saccharopolyspora karakumensis. Next base: position 40,994 of record NZ_SMLA01000024.1, on the reverse strand, counting down.
GAGAACCGCAGGCGTGCGCATGGCCGAACCACGCCTCCCCGGCGAGTGATGCCGGCGCACCCCGCTGACGCTCCCCGCCAGGTGGCCGAGCCCTGTCGTGCCGGTCGTGGGGACTCGGGGAAACTGGGGGGATGACTCCGGAGTCGCCCGCGTTGCAGGATGCTCGGCAGATCGCCGAGGACGTGCTCTTCCCCGCCGCGCTGGAGGTCGACGCCGCCGAGCGGGTCCCCGACGGCCACCTGGACCTGCTCGCCGAGCGCGGCTTCTACGGACTCGCGGCGTCCCAGGAGCTGGCCACGCTCGACGTCGGCGACCTCGCGTCGGTGCTGCGGCTCATCGAAGTCCTCGCGAGCGGCTGCCTGACCACGACGTTCGTCTGGATCCAGCACCACGGCGTGCTCAACGCCGCCGAGACCACCAAGAACCGCAACCTGCGCGAGAACTACCTGTCCGACCTGCTCGCAGGCAAGCGCCGCGGCGGGATCGCGCTGGCCTCGGCGCTGCGGACGGGCCCGGCCCCGCTGCGCGCCTCGCCGGTCGTCGGCGGGTACCTGCTGGAAGGCACCGCGCCCTGGTTCACCGGCTGGGGCATGGTCGACTCGCTGCTGGTCGCCGGCCGCAACTCCGAGGACGCGCTGATCTTCGCGATGCTCGACGTCGCGGAGACCGACACCCTGCACGCCGAACCGCTCGACCTGATGGCGGTGCGGGCCAGCGGCACCGTGACGCTGCGGTTCAACAGGCACTTCGTGCCGCGCGACCGGATCGCCTCGACCGTGCCGCAAGCCGATTTCCTCAAGGGCGATTCCAGTTCCGTGCGGTTCAACGGCGCCCTCGCCCTCGGCGTGGCCGGGCGGGCGATCTCGCTGCTCGGCGAGGACGCGGGCGGTCTGCCCGGTGAGCTCGACGCCACGCGATCGAAGCTGGTCACCGCCACCGACGAGGAGCTCTCCGAGGTGCGGGCGCGGGCGTCGGAGCTGGCGATGCGGGCGGCCTCGGCTGCCGCGGTGCACCACGGCAGCCGATCGGTGCTGCCGGGCAGTCACGCGCAGCGGCTGGTCCGGGAGGCCACGTTCCTGCTGCTGTTCGGTTCGCGGCCGTCGATCAGGACGGCGCTGCTGAACCGGCTCACCGCTCCGCGAGAACCCGCTTGAGGATCTTGCCGGAGGCGTTGCGCGGGAGCTCACCGACGAACTCCACCGAGCGCGGCAGCTTGAAGTTCGCCAGCCGCTGCTTGCAGAAGGCCAGCACCGACTCCTCGGTCAGCGAGTCGTCGCCCACCACGTACGCCTTGCCGACCTCGCCGAGGCGTTCGTGCGGCACCCCGATCACCGCCACGTCCCGCACCCCGTCCAGGTAGGCCAGGGCCTGCTCCACCTCGGCCGGGTAGACGTTGAAACCGCCGCAGACGTACATGTCCTTGAGACGATCGGTGATCCGCAGGTAGCCGCGTTCGTCCAGCACCCCGATGTCACCGGTGTGCAGCCTGCCGTCGTGGTCGATGGCGTGCGCCGTGGAGTTCGGGTCGTCGAGGTAGCCGCGCATCACGTTCGGACCGCGCAGCACCACCTCTCCCGCCTGCCCCGGGTCCATGTCGTTGCCGTCGGCGTCGACCACCGCCACCTCGAAACCGGCGGCGGCACGACCGCAGGTGCGGGCGACGGTTTCGGCGTCGTCCCCGGGGCGGCACATGGTGGCCACGACCGCCTCGGTCAGCCCGTAGGCGGTGAGCACCGTGTCGAAGCCCAGGTCGGTGCGCATGCGCTCGACGAGCGCGACCGGGACCGTCGCGGCACCGGTGACCGCCAGACGCAGTCCCGGCAGCTCCCGGTCACCGCGTTCGGGCGCGTGCAGCAGGGTCTGGAAGATCGTGGGGGCGGCGGCCAGGATCGAGATCCGCTCGGTGTCGATGACGTCGAGCGTCGAGGCCGCGTCGAAGATCGCCTGCGGGACCATCGTGGTGCCGGTCAGCAGGCACACCAGGATTCCGGCCTTGTAGCCGAAGCTGTGCGAGAACGGGTTGACCAGCAGGTATCGGTCGCCCTTGCGGACGTTGCCGCACTCGGCCCACGCCCTGGCCACGCCGAGCGTCTGGCGGTGCAGCGACATCACGCCCTTGGCGCGACCGGTGGTTCCGGAGGTGAACAGCACGTCGGCGAGGTCGTCCGCGGTGACCGCGTCGGCGCGGCGCTCGACCTCCGACTCCGGCACCTTCGCGGCCAGTTCGCCGATCTCGTCCCAGTCGTGCACGCCAGGTCCCGCCGGGGACGCGGTGCCGACCGGGACGCGCAGGACCGCGCGCAGCTCCGGCAATCCGGCGACCACCTCGCCGGGACCGTCGCCTGCGGCCTCGTGGACGTCCGCGAGCCGGTCCACGCCCAGGAACTCGTCGGCCACCACCAGGGCGCGAGCCTTGCTGCGGTGCAGCAGGTCCGCCGATTCCACGCCGGTGAAGCGGGTGTTGACGGGCACGAGCGTCGCTCCCGCGCAGGAGGCGCCGAGGGCGGCCAGCACCCAGTGGTGGGTGTTCGGCGAGTTCAGGGCCACCCGGTCGCCGGGGCGGACGCCGACGGCGGCGAACATCCGCGCCAGCTCCCGGACGCGCTCGGCGAGCTGACCGAAGGTCAGCCGGACCGGGCCGTCCACCAGCGCTTCCACCTCGCCGAAGCGTTCCGCCGCGTTCCGGACCGCAGCCGGAATCGACTCCACGCCCTGCGCACGAGCCATCTCGTCCTCCCGGGGTCAGACACCGACGTCGCGAACCCGGGACGGAGCCTACCCAAGCAAGCACCCGCTTGGTAGCCCCTCTGCGGCGGGCGGTTCCGACCCGAACCGACCCGGCGGAACGGGCGTTGATCGCGGACCGTTCGGATCAAACCCGTCCACTGTCAACGCACGTCGAACGACGCGACCACCCCGAGGACCCCGGCGGTCGGCCCAGCGGTTGTCCGCCTTTCGGAGCAGGGCGGGCACGGGGTGGTCACGAAGGGGCCACGGGACAAGCGGAGGGTTTGCCTTCCGGATTCGCAGTGGCACGATGGCCGCCAATGACCCGGACAGGGCGGTTGCGGGCATGCCTCACCAACCGGGTTCAACGCGGAACCCGTTGCTCGCAGGGGTTTTTCACGCCCTGGTGCATCGAGGAGTGACGATGAGCAGCGCCGCCATCGGTTCCGAGCAGATCCCGCCCACGCAGCCGCGAGAACTCCGGCGCGTGGTCACCTCCTCCGTCGTCGGCACCGCCCTGGAGTGGTACGACTTCTTCATCTACGGCTTCGCCGTCACGCTGGTGTTCAACAAGCTGTTCTTCCCCACCAGCGACCCCGCGGTCGGCACCATCGCCGGCTTCGCGACCTTCGGCGTCGGCTTCGCCATCCGGCCGCTGGGCGGATTCCTGTTCGGGCACCTCGGCGACCGCGTCGGACGCCGGGCGACGCTGGTGCTCACCACGCTGGTCATGGGCGTGTCGACCGGTCTCATCGGCCTGCTGCCGACCTACGAGACGATCGGCGTCTGGGCTCCGGTGCTGCTCACGCTGCTGCGAGTCCTCCAGGGCCTGGGCGCGGGCGCGGAGTTCGGCGGCGCCTCGACGCTGCTGTGCGAGCACGCCCCGCCCCACCGGCGCGGCTACCTCAGCTCCTACGCCCAGACCGGCGTGCAGATCGGGCTCCTGCTGGGAACCGTGTCGTTCCTGCTGGTGGAGAGCCTGGGCGACGAGGCCGTGCAGGCGTGGGCGTGGCGGGTGCCGTTCCTACTCAGCTTCGTGATGATCGCGCTCTCGCTGTACGTGCGACTGCGGGTCGCCGAATCCCCGGTGTTCGAGCGCATGTCCGCCGATCGCCGCACCGTCAAGCTGCCGGTGTTCGAGGCGATGCGCCGCTACCCGCGCAACTTCCTGATCGGCATCGGCGCGCACATCTGCGACACCGCCGTGGTCTACATCTACGCGACCTTCAGCGTCGCCTACGTCCAGGAGACGCTGGACCTGCCGCGCTGGATCGGCCTCACCGGCGTGATCGCCTCGACGTTCGTGGTGATCGTGCTGCAACCGCTCTACGGCGCGCTGTCGGACCGGGTGGGCCGCAAACCGCTGAACCTGTTCAGCGTGATCTTCACCGGGCTGTTCGCGTTCCCGTTCTTCGCCCTGCTCGACACCCAGCAGCCCGCGTTGATCTGGATCGCGCTGGTGGTCGCCGCCGGCCTGGGACTGGCTCCGATGATCGCGGTGCAGCCCGCGTTCTACGCCGAGCTGTTCGGCGCCCGCGTGCGCTACACAGGGTTCGCCTCGTCCCGCGAGATCGGCGCGGCGCTCGGCGGGTTCTCCCCGCTGGTCGCCTCCGCGCTGGTCATCCAGGGCGGAGGAACGGGCTGGTCGGTGGCGGTGTGGATGGTCATCACCGCGCTCATCTCGCTGGTGGCGTTCGCGTTCTCCCGCGAGACCAAGGATCTGGACATCACGGTGCCGGAGACCGTCCAGCGCTGAGCGGTCAGCTCGCCACCGCGGCCTCGTCGGCCTCGAGCGCTTCGGCCAGTTCCTCGGCGAAGGACGGCACGGGCGAGAACTGCCACGTGGTGCCGGCCGGATCGCACAGCTCGCTGGCCAGCTCCTCGTAGATCGGCACGCTCTCCGCCGTCTCGGTCGACTGCTGCTCCCCCATTGCCGCATCCCCTCATAATCGTCAGCGGGCGAGTGTCCTCGTCCCTGCGATGACGTGCCGGCCTCGGCACCAACCGGCTCGTCAAAGGTGTCACTCCGTTGTGGAGATCCACGCGGGTACCCAAACACAGCGCCGGGTCCCACTGACAAGTTCGGCGGCCACATTTAACCCGACCGGGTGAAGGGAGCGAACGCTGGCGTCGCTCATCGATAACGTTGCCGCCACGAAGCCTCAAGTTCACGGCGACGAAGGGTGACCGATCAGCGGCTCCGCGCGGGGGCGGAGACGGACGGTCAGCGCTGCGACCAGGTGCCGCCGCGCTGCACGTGATCCCACTCGCGGGCCCAGGCGTTCATGGCGATCCGGCGGGCGCCGGCCTGCACCGCACCGATCAGCGCGAAGCTCCCGATCTCCAGGACCACCAGCAGCAGCAAGGCGGCGAACACCGCTGAAGCCGTGATGGAGCCCTCGTCGGGCGGCGGCGGAACGCGGTAGCCCTGCTCGTCGACCCACACCTCGACGTCGTCACCGACCTTCGCCGACGACGGCACCTGCACGCGGGAACGCTGCTCGTGCAGACCCGCCTTCCACGCCACCTCCGCCGTGGAGCTGACCGCGTCCTGGCTGTAGACCTCGGAGGCCGGGATGCTCAGCGAGGGCGGAGCGACGACCACCGCGGCCACCGGACGACTGGTGCGGGCCGCCTGCTCGGCGCGTTCGGTGAGGTCCCGGTGCGTGGACTCGGCGAACATGCCCGACACCGGAACCGCGATCATCGCGACCATCAGCAGCATTAACGTGAGCCCGGCGGCGAGCCGGTCGATCGGCCGGCGCAGCGGGTTCCGCCCGATGCCCAGCGCGTTGACCAGCCATGCCGCGTGCGCCTTGAGCGCCGCCCCCATGAGCGAACCTCCCGTGGAATTCCTTCGGCGCGGGCACCGGCGGTGATGCGGTGGTGGCCCTGCGCGATGACTACCCACGAGAAGTATCCCGCTCCGAACGTCGATCGTTATCGCACCGTGACCGGTCATACACTAACGATGCGACGAATGCCCGATATTGACCCTCGGTGTCACGCGTTCAGCCGTACGGCAACCCGTTCCAGTGAGCCGGCTGAACGGCTCCAGACACTCAACGACGTCGCTGCCACCACTTGCGAGGGGCGCGGTCGGGTTCCGCCGGGGTCCTGACGATCTCCTGCAACCACTCGTGCCACCCGGCGGCGTGATCCGCGGCCGAGACGCGCAGCAGCTTGCTGATCCGCCGGTGATCGGCGCGCCTGCCTCCGCGCGCCCAGCGCTCCAGCTCGCGGTCGTAGGCCGTGCGCACGTCGGCGGTCGCGGTGTCCGACCAGGCCAGCACGAACGCCAGCGCGACGGCCCGATCCCGCCGCGACTCCTCGGCCCGCTCGTCGTTCCACACCGAGGGCAGCTCGCGCAGCAGCAGGCGCTGCAGGGCCTGCCCGGCCGACGCGATCGCGCGCACCGCCGCGCGGGGATCGGCGGCCAGCAGCGCGGTCACCACCTCGGGCAACCGCGCGCGCAGCACCCGCTCGGAGACGTCGTCCAAGGAGCCGACCTCAGCGCCCCGGGAGAACCCGGCCGCCCAGGAGCGCACCCGCCCGTCCTCGGCCCACAGCTCGCGCTGGTCGGCGCACAGGTGGTGGCTCAGCACGCGCAGCAGGTCGAGGTGGCGGCCGGTCACCTTGGCCTTGCTCAGCACCGAGAACGCGCGCTGCGCGATCGACTCGGTGACGGCCGTGGCGGGCAGCGCCCCGATGAGCCGGTGCAGCTCGTCCACGGTGGGCGGTGCGGCGCTGAACAGCGCGGCCAGCACCGCCTCCGGGGTGTCGGGGAGATCGGGATCGCGCAGCCGGTCGGCGAACAGGTCGACGATCTCGCGGCGGGCGTCGCCCTTGGCGCGCACCGCCGCCGAGATGACCGCGGCGTCCAGCGGCTCGAAGGGGTCGGTGGCGGTGCGCCGCAGCAGCGGCCACCAGTGCTCGTTCACGGCGGTCAGAACGACGTCGGAGTGCTTGAGCCGCTCGCCGAGGGTCTGCCGCAGCAGCGCGACGAGCTCGTCGCCGCAGGGCCACTCCGCCGGGTCCAGCGCGGCTTCGGGGTGCGAGGCCCACCAGCCCACGAACCGCTCGGCGGCGAAGCGGTCCGGCGGCAGGTCGACGCCGAACCGGGTGGCCGTGCGTAACAGCAGGTCGACGCGTTCCGGGGCCACTTCCGCTGCGGCGTCGGCCAGCAGAGACCGGGCTTCCTCGGCCTCGTCCGCGCCCCAGGGGTTCGAGGTCAGCGGCACCGGTTCGGGCACCTGCGCTCCGCCGACCAGATCGGCGACCTCGCAGCGCAGCAGGGCTATCCGGGCACGACCGGAGTGCTCGGCGGCCAGGTCGGTGAGCACCTCGCGCGGCGGCTCGGCGGCCAGCACCGCCGACAGCACCGGCCCGCGCACGTCGGCGGGCGCCGAGTGCAGCCAGGCCGCGACCAGCGCGCAGTCCTCGGTCGCCAGCGCCTCGCCGAGCACGATGACGCCCGCGGCCAGCCGGTCGGCAGGGCCGGCGTGCGGCTCGCCCCGGGTGCGGGCGAACTCGTCGGCCAGCTCGACGACGTTGACCGCCTCGACCGAATCCGGCGTCAGGACGCGCGGCACCCAGCGCCTGGCCGGGGCCTGAGGCGGTTCGCCGGTACCCGGTGGCTCCGGCGTCTGCTCCGCCGGACTACCTCCGCTCATCGCACGCTCCCGCGTCTCGTCGTCGATCAACACCGGAACACCCGGAAAGATTATCCGCGTCACCCGACATCTCGTGAGTGAATGGGTACCTCAGGCCGAAGAGAAGAGTCCTTCCAGCCGATCGGAGAAGCATGATCATCGACGCCCTGGACCAGACCTGGCAAGTGTGGGCGCGACTGGGCGGGGAGCTGACCGACGACGAGTGGACCCGACCCACGCGACTTCCGAGCTGGACCGTCAAGGACGTCTACACCCATTGCAGCCCGTTCCCGTCGGCGACCCTGGCAGGTGTCGAGGCCCCCTCCCCGGACGCCCCGGTCAGCCACGACGACGCCGCCGACCTGCTGTCGTTCATGCAGCGCCCGGGAGGCGTGGCGGACCAGTCCGCGGAACTGCTCAAGGAGTCCGCGACCACCCGGTCGCGGACGATGTCCACAGACGAGCTGGTCGCCCAGTTCGCGACCGTCGCACCGCAGGCCATCGACCGGCTCCGCGAGGCCGACCTGGAGAGAACGGTGCACTACGGCGGGTTCGCGGTGGTGCCCGCGCGCGAGGCGCTGCGGATCTTCGTGATGGAGGGCGTCGTGCACTACTTCGACATCGCCGCCGCCCTGGACCGCGACATGCCCGGCCCCATGGCCGGTGAAGCGCTGAAGGTGACGATCCGGCTGCTGGCCGAGACCGCCGACCCGGTCACCCTCATCGACGCGGCGACCGGACGCGGCGACGCCGCGGTGTTCCCCGTGATGCGCTGAGTCAGCCGATCACGGGTGTCAGCGCCGCGTCCACCGCGATCGCCACGAACACCAGCGTCAAGTACGAGTTCGAGAGGTGGAACAGCTTCATCGGGTTCAGCGCCAGGCCCTTGCGGGCGTTGTTGTGCAGGCGCTGCGCGACGACCAGGAAGATCACGCCCGACACACCGGCGAGAGCGATGTAGACCCAGCTGGTGACCGGGAACAGCAGCAGCGTGCAGCCGACGGTGGCCCAGCTGTAGGCGAGGATGCGCGCCGAGACCTGCTTGGTGGTGGCCACCACCGGCAGCATCGGCACGCCCGCGCGGGCGTAGTCGTCCTTGTACTTCATCGCGAGCGACCAGAAGTGCGGCGGCGTCCACAGGAACACCACGCCGAACATCACGATCGCGGGCCACTCGACCTTGCCGGTCACCGCGGCCCAGCCGACCACGACGGGCATGCAGCCCGCTGCACCGCCCCACACGATGTTCTGCGAGGTGCGGCGCTTGAGCACCAGCGTGTAGACGAAGACGTAGAACAGGATCGCGGCCGTCGACAGCGACGCGGCCAGCAGGTTCGCCCCGAGCCACAGCACCAGGAACGACACGACGCCGAGCGCGATGCCGAAGATCAGCGCGCTGCGGCGCGGCACCTCGTAGCGCACCAGCGGGCGCTTCTTGGTGCGGTCCATGACGGCGTCGATGTCGGAGTCCGCGACGCAGTTGAGCGCGTTGGCGCTCCCGGCGGACATGGCGCCGCCGAGCAGCGTGACGACGACCAGCCACGGGGACGGGATGCCGCGCTGGGCGAGGAACATCGCAGGGATGGTCGTGACGAGCAGCAGCTCGATGACGCGCGGCTTGGTGAGCGCGAAGTACGCGCCGAGCACCGTGCGGCGGCGCACCGGCTTCTCCGGCGCGGGCTGCTCGGACCGGTTCACTGACTCGGGGATGGCTGTCATTTGGCGGTTGTTTCCTCCGCGGTCTGCGGCTGCACGATCGGCTTGCCCGCCAACCGCAGCTCGTGCCAGCGCACGACCTTGCGCTCGGCGAAGAACGCACCGAACGGGATGGTCCCGGCCAGCAGCACCAGCAGCATCCGGCCCATCGGGACCCGCAGCTGCGTCGTGGCCACGACCGCGACCAGCAGGTACACCATGTACAGCCAGCCGTGCGCGATGCCGATCGTGGTGACCCACGTCGTACCGGTCTGCTGCGTCGCCGAACCTTCGGGCCACAGGCCGAGGAAGTGCCCGTACTTGAGCACCATGGCGGCGCACAAGAGGATCAGCAGCACGGCAGTGACGTACGCCATGATCCGGTAGAAGATCAGCACACCAGGCTTCACGCCAATCCCTCAATCCCGCGTCGTGCCCACACACCGGGCACCTGCAACACCGGTGTCAATAGACCGTACGACACGCGCACCACGCGCCCGCTCGCGACCTCGAACTAGAGTGGCCAGGCACACTCCACCGCGGCCGGAACCACGTCCGACCTGGGAAGCCCGAGTCAGATCATCCGGAAGGACTTCGCGATCAGCTCGAACGAGCGCAGCTTGGTCTCCGCGTCCGGGAGGTTGGCGGTGATCATGAGCTCGTCGGCGCCGGTGCGCTCGCGCAACTCCTCCAGCCCGGCCCGAACCGCGTCCGGGGTGCCGTGGACGGCGTCGGCCAGCCAGTGGTCGACGAACGCCTGGTCGAGCTCGGTGTAGGGGTAGTCCCGCGCCTGCTGCCGGGTGGGCTGCTTGCCGGGCACGCCCTGGCGCAGCTTGAGCATGCTCAGCGCGATCGGCCGGACGACGTCCAGCGCCTCCTCCTCGGTGTCGGCGGCGACGGCCTGCACGCCGATCATCGAGTACGGCTCGGCGAGGACCTCGGAGGGCTGGAAGGACTCGCGGTAGAGCTCCAGCGCGGGCAGCGTGTTCTGCGCGCTGAAGTGGTGGGCGAAGGCGAACGGCAGCCCCAGCGCCCCGGCCAGCTGCGCGCTGAAGCCGCTGGAGCCCAGCAGCCACACGGGCGGCAGCGGGCCGTGCGGCACCGACTGCACCTCGGCGTAGGGGTGGTCCAGCGGGAAGTCGTCGTCGAGGAAGGCGATCAGCTCGCCGAGCTGCTGCGGGAAGTCCTCCGCCGACAGCGGCCCCTCGGTGCGCCGCAGCGCCCGCGCCGTGGCCTGGTCGGTGCCGGGCGCCCGGCCGACGCCCAGGTCGATCCGGCCGGGGTGCAGGGCCTGCAGGGTTCCGAACTGCTCGGCGATCACCAGCGGCGCGTGGTTGGGCAGCATCACGCCGCCGGAACCGAGCCGCAGGGTCCGCGTGTGCGCGGCCAGGTGCGCGATCACCACCGCCGGTGAGGAGCTGGCGATCCCGGGCATGCCGTGGTGCTCGGCCACCCACATCCGGTGGTAGCCGAGCTCCTCGACCCGCTTGGCCAGCTCCGTGGTCCCCGCCAGGGCGTCCGACGGCGAGTCCTCGACTCCCACGGTCGCCAGGTCCAGCACGGACAACGGCACCGAGGCCTCACCCTTGGCCGAACCCCGAATCAGATCCTCACTCGCACTCATCACGCGGTACAACCCCCGCACCCCCGACCTTGTTCCCACGCCACGACAGGGCCGTTCGAATGTCGCGCGAGATTCGAATAACGCAGGCCGGGGCGGGGTTCAGCTGCCGGAGAGGGCGTAGTCGTGGGTGTGGGCCTTGCGGCGGGCGACGAGGGAGTCGCGGATCTCGCCGGCCCTGACGGCGCCGTTGGACAGCAGCGAAGACGTGATGCCGTGGGTGTGCTCGGTGCCGCCCTGGAGGTAGACCGCGCCCGGCAGCTCGCCGGTGGTGCGGACCCGGTAGTCCCGCTCGACCTGCAACGAGCCCTGCTCGTCCCACTCGCAGTGCCGGGCCAGTTCGCCGAGCAGCGTGTAGGGGTCGCGCGGGCGGCAGCCGGTGGCGTAGACGAGCAGGTCCGCGTCGAGGACGCTGCACTCCCCGGTGGGCTGGAACTCGACGGTCACCTCCGCCCCGCCCGGGCGGGTGTCGACGTCAACGAGCCTGCTCGCGTTGAGGATCCGTAGCCGCTCCGCTCCGCGCACCTTCTCCTGGTAGGAGCGGGAGTAGAGCTCCTCGATCAGCTCCAGGTCGACCACCGAGTAGTTGGTGTTGCGGTGGTAGTCCATGAGCTTGGCGCGGACCTCGGGCGAGGACGCGTAGAAGTCGTCCACGGCCTGCGGGTCGAAGATCCGGTTGGCGAAGGGGCTGTCGTCGGCCGGGCTGTAGCCGTAGCGGCCGAACACCGCGCACACCTCGGCGTCGGCGAAGGTGCGGTGCAGGTAGTCGGTGACCTCGGCGGCGGACTGACCGGCGCCGATCACCACGCAGCGCTTCGGCTGGTCGGTCAGCTCCGGAACCCGGTGCATCAGGTCGAGGTTGTGCCACACCCGATCACCGAGTTCGGCGCCCTCCGGCAAGGAGGCTTCGAGCCCGACGGCCATGACGATGTTGTGCGCCCGGTGCACGGCCAGCTGACCACCGTGCCGGACGACGACCTCGAAGTGCTCCTCGACCGGCTTCACCTCCACGACCTCGGAGTCGTAGCGCACCACGTCGTCGAGCCGCCCGGCCGCCCACTCCAGGTAGTCGTGGTACTCGACCCGGGTGGGGAACAGGGTCTTGTGGTTGATGAAGTCGGCCAGCCGGTCCTTGGCGTGCAGGTAGGACAGGAACGAGAAGTCGCTGGCCGGGTTGCGCATGGTGACCAGGTCCTTGAGGTAGGACACCTGCATGGTCGTGCCTTCGATCAACATGCCCCGGTGCCATCCGAAGGACGCCTGGCGCTCGAAGAACACCCCGTCGATGGGGTCGTTGCCCGCGGTCCGGTTGTGCTCCTCCAGCGCGATCGCCAGCGCCAGGTTGGACGGCCCGAAGCCGATCCCCAGCACGTCGTGGACTTTCTCTTGGTTCAGCGCCGCAGACACGTCGTCCCCTCGGTTCGCCGGTGCCCGATTCGCGGGCGAGTGGATGTACCGGCGAACCCGCGGGGGTCAGGCCGGATTTCGCCGCGTCGGTCAGTCCCGATCGTGGTTGTGCTTGTCGTGGTACTCGGTTTCGGCCATGCCGTACTTCCAGTAGCCGATGGCCAGCACGGACTTGCCGTCCATGCCTCGCTCGTCGCGCAGGTGCCGCCGGATGCCGCGCACCACGCCGGACTCCCCCGCCACCCAGGCGGAGACGTCGACGTCGGCGGGCACGTCCAGCCCCTGCACGGCGTTGATCAGCTGCTGCGACAGGCCGGCGGGGCGACCGTCGCGGTGCAGCCAGGTCCACCGCAGGTCCGGCGGGCACTGCACGTGCTGGCGGTCGTCGGCGGTGTCGACCTCGACGAGCACGTGTCCGCGCGCGGTGGGCGGCAGCGATTCGACGATGCCGGCGATCGCCGGCATGGCGGTCTCGTCGCCTGCCAGCAGGTACCAGTCGGCGGCCCGGCAGGTCTTGCCGCCGGGGCCCATCACGCCGAGGCGGTCACCGGGCCGGGCGTGGCGCGCCCAGTTGGAGGCCACGCCGTGCTCGCCGTGCATCACGAAGTCGATGTCGAGCTCGCCGCGCGACTCGTCGTAGCGGCGGACGGTGTAGGTGCGCATGGTCGGTCGGACTTCCGGCTCCGGCCAGCTGTACCGGCCGGTCTCGGGGTCCAGCTGCGGGAGGACCGGGCGTTCCTGGCCCTGTCGCGGCACGAAGACCTTGATGTTGGGCCCGGTGTGCTGGTCGAGGAAGCCGGACAGCTCCTCGCCCCCGAGGGTGACCCGACGCATCGACGGGCTCAGCTCGGCGGTGCGCAGCACCTCGAGGTCACGTGCCGGGGGCCGGTTGCGCCGAAGTCGATCCGCAGTACTCATCGACCATGCGTTCCTTTCCGCTCCACCAACGATCATTGAGTTAAGGCTAGCCTAACCATAGATCGGACGATTGTCTTCCCCTCGGTGGCTCAGGTCTCTCAGCGCCCCGCCGGGACCGGTTCTCGTTGCAGCACCACGGATTCCGTCACGCGCAGGGCCAGCAGAACACCGATGATCGCGAAAGCGGCGGAGGTCAACATCGCCAAGTGGTAGGAACCCAGACCCGGCCCCGAGGCCGCCAGAACGCTGGCCGTGATGGCCACGCCGAGCGCCGAACCGACCTGCCGCTGCACGTTGAACAGCGTCGACGCACCGCCGGTGTCGGTCTTGTCGATGGTCATGAACGCGACCACCTGCAGCTCGGCCGTGGCCGCCCCGACGAAGAAGCCGGAGGCCAGCTGGACGAACGCGGCCATCCACACGTCGTGCGGGCCGATGAGGTTCATCGCCGCGAAGGACAGGGCCGCGCCGAACATCGCCACCGCGATCAGCAGTCGCGGCCCGAACCTGCGGTGCGCCCAGCCGACCAGCTGCGAAGCGATCATCAGCCCCACCGCCTTCGGCAGGGTCACCAGGCCCGTCTCCCACGCCGACGCGCCCAGCTCCACCTGGTACATCAACGTGAACCCGTAGAGCGTGCCGAGGAATCCGACCAGGCAGGTGAACAGGATCAGGCTGGCTCTGCGGAAGTGGTCGTCGGCGAACAGCCGCAGGTCCAGCATCGGGTGCTCGGTGCGCAGCTGGGCCCGCACCAGCAGGCCCAGCAGGACGAGCCCGGTGGCACCGGCCAGCCAGCTCACCGCGGCCGAGGCGCCCGTGGCGATGCCCTCCAGGCTGAAGACCACGAGTCCGAGACCCGGTGCGGCCAGAGCGAACCCGGGCAGGTCGAAGCGCTTGTCCGGTGCCTCCACGTGTTCCCGCAGCAGCAGCGCGCCGAAGACGAGCGCGGCGATGCCGACGGGCAGGTTGACGAAGAAGCCCCAGCGCCAGGTGAGGTGCTCGACGAAGAACCCGCCCAGCACGGGTCCGAGCGCGGGCGCCACTGCCGTGGGCAGCAGCAGGACCCGCGACAACCGGATCCGCTCGGCCGGCGGGTAGGCGCGGAACAGCAGGGTCAGCGCGACCGGGCTCATCACCCCGCCACCGGCGCCCTGCAGGATGCGGGCCAGCGTCAGCTGCAGCAGGTCGCCCGACAGCCCGCACAGCGCGGAGGCGAACACGAAAACGCCGAAGGCGTACAGGAAGACCCGCTTCGTGCCGTACCGGTCGCCGAGCCAGCCCGACACCGGGATGCACACCGCGAGGCTGACCAGGTAGCCGACGTTGACCGCGGACGCCGAGCTCGCCGACACCGAGAAGTCCTCGACCAGCGCGGGCAGCGCGACGTTGACGATCGTGGCGTCCATGCCGTTCATGAACATCGCCGCGACGTAGCAGACGCAGACCGCGACCTGCGGGTTCACCCGGCGCAACGCGGTGGCCATCAGCGGGCGGGCCGCATGTCGGTCCAGTGCACCTCGATGTGGTCGACACAGGACTGCCGGTCGGTCGGGCCGTGCGCGACGGTCCACCCGGCGGGCACCTCGATCGCGGCCGGCCACAGCGAGTACTGGTCCTGATCGTTGATCAGGGCGTAGTACTGCGCGTCCGGGTCCTCGAACGGGTTCGTCATCGTCTTGCTCCTCCTCGGTCCACCGATCACTCGACCTCCCCGAAACTCCGCCCGCCGGGCGGAACGCCGGTTCAGCCCTCGGTCTCGGTGAGCGCTCGCTGCACGACTGCTGCGATCTCGGCCAGCGGTTCCGGCTGGGTCATGTCCTTGTGCTCGCAGGCGATGTCGTGGTCGATCACGTCGCCGTCCACGTACGGCTGCCACATCTTGCTGGTCAGCGACTCCTTCGCCGGGTTGACGGTGGCGCTGAAGAACAGCACGTCACCCCGGAACTCGTCGTGGTCGGCGGAGTTCTCCAGGACCGCGCAGTTGGCGAAGTTGTCGATGATGGCGGTGATGCTGTGCTCCTCCAGGTTCGCCAGGGCGCTTCCCTCGGCGGAGAGGATCTCCAGCACGTCGGACCGCCTCAGCGGCCCTTCGCCGAGCTCGGAGAGGTCGTAGCCGGCCATGTAGAGCAGGGCCAGCAGCGCCTCCTCCTCGGTCGGCAGGGTGTCCCAGACATCCTTGGGATAGGAGTCGAGCATGCTCAGGAAGCGCACCTCCTCCCCCTCGGCTTGCAGGTGGGTCGCCATCTCGTGGGCGACCACGCCGCCGAAGGACCAGCCGAGGAAGTGGTACGGCCCGTGCGGCTGCACCGTCCGGATGTGCTCCAGGTACTCGGCGGCCATCTCGGCGAGGCTGCCCGCGACCGGTGCCGGTTCGGCCAACCCACGGGTCTGGATGCCGTAGATCGGCCGCTCGTCGTCGATGAGCTTGAGCAGGCCCGAGAACGGCCACGCCAGACCGGCCGCCGGGTGCACGCAGAACAGCGGCTGCTTGCTGCCGCTGGTGCGCAGCGGCAGCAGGATCTCCAGCGCGTCCCGGCTACCTCCGGTGCGGAGGCGCTCGGCGAGCCCGGCCGCGCTGGGCGCGGCGAACAGGCTGCCGACGTTGACCTTGGTGCCCAGCGCGTCGCGGATCCGGCCGATCAGCTTGGCCGCGAGCAGCGAATGCCCGCCCAGGTCGAAGAAACCGTCGTGCACGCCGACCCGCGGCAGGCCCAGGACCTCGGCGAACAGCCCGCAGAGGATCTCCTCGGTGGGGTTGCGCGGCATGTCGTTGCCGACGACCTCGGCGAGGTCGGGAGCGGGCAGCGCGCGCCGGTCGAGCTTGCCGTTGGGCAGCAGCGGCAGCGCGTCGACGAACACCACCGCCGCCGGGACCATGTAGTCGGGCAGCTCCTCGCCGACATGACGGCGCAGTGCCGCGGCATCGGACTCGGCGTCGGAGTCACCGACGACGTAGGCGACGAGGCGCTTGTCGCCCGGGGTGTCCTCGCGGACCACAGCGGCGACCTGCGCGACGTCGTCGTGCCTGGCCAGCGCGGCTTCGACCTCGCCGAGCTCGATGCGGAAACCGCGGATCTTGACCTGGTCGTCGGCGCGGCCGGCGAAGTCCAGGGTCCCGTCCGCGCGCCACCGCACCAGGTCACCGGTGCGGTACATGCGCGCGCCGCGCTCGCCGAACGGGTCGGCCACGAACCGCTCCGCGGTCAGCCCGGCCCGGTTGAGGTAGCCGCGGGCGAGTCCGAGCCCGGAGACGTAGAGCTCGCCGACGACACCCGGCGGGCACGGCTGCAGCCGCTGGTCGAGCACGTACACGCGGGCGCCCGGGTCGGGCACGCCGATCGGCACCGAGCTCGACACCGCGTCGGGATCGCAGTCCCACAGCGTGGTGTTCACGGTCGCTTCGGTGGGCCCGTAGCAGTTGAGCATCGGCCGGTCCCGGCCCCAGCGCTGCACCAGGTCGGAGGGCACCTTCTCCGCACCGCACAGCAGCGTGGCGTTCTCCGGCAGCCGCACGTCCGCCGGGAACATGCCCATCATCGACGGCCCGATCGCCAGGTGCGTGACCTCGTGCCGCCGCACGTACTCGGCGAGGGCTTCGCCGGGAACCCGCAGGTCGGAGGGCACGACGACGAGCGTTCCGCCACCGAGCAGACCCATGCAGATCTCCCAGAACGCCACGTCGAAGCTCGGCGAGGCGAACTGCAGCACCCGGCTGTCCGGGGTGATGCCGACGCGGCGGGTCTGGGTGGCCAGCAGCTTGCCGATGCCCCGGTGCGCGACGACGACGCCCTTGGGCGTGCCGGTGGAACCGGAGGTGTAGATGACGTAGGCGGCGTCGTCGAGCTGCGGCTCCGGCAGGCGCGGATCGCCCTCGGGCCGGTCGGCGTGGTGCACCAGCGTCGCCGGAAGGTCGGCGTCGAGGTCGTCGGTGAGCACCAGGCGCGGCCGGGCGTCGTCGACCATGTGCCGCAGGCGTTCCGGCGGGTACTCCGGGTCGAGCGCGAGGTAGGCGGCCCCGGCGTGCATCGCCGCGAGCAGGCCGATGATCAGCTCGGCCGAGCGCGGCAGCATCACGCCGACGATGTCACCCGGCCCGGCACCGCGTTCCACCAGCAGTTTCGCCTGCTCGGTGACCTTCTCGCGCAGCTGCCGGTAGGTCAGCCCGGTGCCGGCGAAGACCAGCGCGGGCTTGTCCGGGGTGGCGTCGGCGCGTTCGGCGAGGATCTGCGGGAAGGTTCCCGCAGGGCGGACGTCAGTGGTGGCGTCACCCCAGGCCAGGACCTGCTCGCGACCCTGGGCACCGAGGATGTCGAGCCGTCCGATGGGCGTTCCCGGTGCGGACACGGCGGATTCGAGCAGCATCACGAACCGCTCGACGAGGGATCGCACGGTGCGCTCGCCGAACAGGTCGGTGCTGTACTGCACCAGCCCGCGCACGTCGCCGTCGGCGCTCTCGCTGAGGCTGAAGGCCAGGTCGAACTTCGCCGCCCCGGCCGGGATGGTGTCCACAGCGGTCTCGACGCCGGGCAGGTCGGCGCGCACCGACTCGGCGGCACCCCAGTAGGCCAGCATGACCTGGAACAGCGGGTGCCTGGCCAGCGACCGGGCCGGGTTGAGCAGTTCGGCGAGCCGCTCGAACGGCAGCTCGGCGTTGCCGAACGCCGCCAGGTCGGTGTCGCGGACCCGGTCGAGCAGTTCGGCGAACGTCGGCTCGCCGGAGGTGTCGGTGCGCAGCACCAGGCTGTTGACGAAGAACCCGACGAGGTCGTCGAGCCGGTCGTCACCGCGTCCGGCGACCGGCGAACCGATCGGGATGTCGGTGCCCGCGCCCATCCTGGTCAGCAGCGCGGCGAGCGCGGTCTGCAGCACCATGAACGCGCTGGCCTGGTGCTCGGCCGCCAGCTCGCGGATGCGCCGGTGCAGCTCGGCGTCGAGGCCGAAGCGCACGGCCTCGCCGCGGTGGCTCGACACCGCCGGTCGCGGGAAGTCCGCAGGCAGTTCCAGCTGGTCGGGCAGGCCCGCGAGCTCCTGCTTCCAGAAGTCCAGCTGCTGGGCCGCGAGACCGTTCGGGTCCTCCTCGTCGCCGAGCAGTTCTCGTTGCCACAGCGCGTAGTCCACGTACTGCACGGGCAGCGGTTCCCACTCCGGCGCGCGGCCGTCGAGCCGGGCGGCGTAGGCGGCCGACAGGTCCCGCACCAGCGGGCGCACCGACCACTCGTCGCCCGCGACGTGGTGCAGCAGCACCAGCAGCGCGGTGCGCTCGCCGTCGCGGAACAGCTCGGTGCGGATCGGCGGTTCCTGCGCCAGGTCGAAGCCCCGTCGCGCCGCACCCGCCAGCGCGGAGTCCACATCGGACACCTCGGTGACGGGGAGCTCGGGCACCTGATCGCCGATCAGCTGACGCGGTTCGCCGAGCGTGTCGGGGAACGTGGTGCGCAGGCTCTCGTGCCGGGAGACGACGTCGCCGATCGCCGCGCGCAGCGCGGTCACGTCGGGCTCGCCGGCCATCCGCAGCACCAGCGGCATGTTGTAGGTGGCGCTGGGGCCTTCGAGCCGGTTGAGGAACCACAGCCGCTGCTGCGCGAACGACAGCGGGATCGCCTCGGGACGGCGCACGGGACGCAGTTCGGGCCCGCCACCGCCCGAAACCTCCAGCCGCTCGGCCAGTTCCGCGACGGTCGGGTGGTCGAAGAGGGTCCGGATGCCCAGTTCGGCGCCGAGTTCGGTGCGCACCCGCGCCAGCAGCCGGGTCGCGAGCAGCGAATGCCCGCCGAGCTCGAAGAAGCCGTCGTCGATGCCGACCTGCTCGGCGCCGAGCACCTCCCCGAACAACCGGCACAGCGCCCGCTCGGCGTCGTTGCGCGCCTGCCGACCGCCACCGGCGACCTCCGGCGCGGGCAACGCCTTGGCGTCGAGCTTCCCGTTGGCGGTCAACGGGATCTCCTCGACCGCGACGAACGCGGCCGGGACCATGTAGGAGGGCAGCCGGTCGGCCAGGTGAACGCGGAGCTGAGCCGGGTCGGGGTCGCCGACGGTGTAGCCGACCAGCCGCTCGTCGCCCGGGACGTCCTCGCGCACCACGACCGCGGCCTGCTTGACCTGCGGGTGAACCGCCAGGTTCGCCTCGATCTCGCCGAGCTCGATGCGGAAACCGCGCACCTTGACCTGCTGGTCGGCCCGGCCCATGAACTCGATGGACCCGTCGGGCCGCCAGCGCCCGAGGTCGCCGGAGCGGTACATCCGGGAACCGGGTTCGCCGAAGGGATCGGCGACGAACCGCTGCGCGGTCAGCCCGCGCCGGCCCAGGTATCCGCGCGCCAGGCCCTCACCGGCCACGTACATCTCACCGGTCACGCCCGGCGGAACGGGCTGGAGCAGCGAATCCAGCAGGTAGACGCGCAGGTCGGGGATGCCCCTGCCGATGACGCTGCCGTCGCGGCGGGCGACCAGGTCGGCGTCGAGCTCGACGTAGGACACGTGCACGGTGGTCTCGGTGATCCCGTACATGTTGATCAGCTTCGGCGACTCGGGGTGCCGCGTGTACCAGTCGTCCAACCTGGACAGTTCCAGCGCTTCGCCGCCGAACACGACGTAGCGCAGCGCCAACCGCGCGCCCGGGTTCTCCCGGTCGGCCTGGCTGAGCTGGTAGAACGCCGAGGGCGTCTGGTTGAGCACGGTGACCTGCTCGCGTTCGAGCAGGTTCAGGAACTCCTGCGGCGATCGGCTCACCTCGTGCGGCACCACGACGAGCCTGCCGCCGTGCAGCAGCGCGCCCCACAGCTCCCACACCGAGAAGTCGAAGGCGTAGCTGTGGAACAGCGTCCACACGTCCTCGCCGGTGAAGCCGAACCAAGGGTCGGTGGCCGAGAACAGCCGCACCACGTTCTGGTGCGGGATCGACACG
This sequence comes from Saccharopolyspora karakumensis, assembly GCF_004349225.1. Classification (NCBI taxonomy): domain Bacteria; kingdom Bacillati; phylum Actinomycetota; class Actinomycetes; order Pseudonocardiales; family Pseudonocardiaceae; genus Saccharopolyspora; species Saccharopolyspora karakumensis. The sequence goes on along the minus strand of NZ_SMLA01000024.1, from coordinate 21,070 downwards.
CCCTTGGGCACTCCCGTCGAACCCGAGGTGTAGATGACGTAGGCGGCGTGTTCGCTGGTCAGCGGCCCGCGTTCGCCCGGCTTGGGGTTGCGCTGGGAGTGCCGGACGATCTCGGCGATCGCCTTGTCCTCGTCCAGCAGCACCCGCGTGATGCCCTCGGGCAGCCGGTCGGCGTGGCCGCGGTCGCTGATGAGCATGGTCGGCTGCGCGTCGCCGACGATGTAGGCGATGCGCTCGGCCGGGTGCTCGGGGTCCAGCGGCAGGTAGGCGGCTCCCGCCTTGAGCACGGCCAGCAGCGACACGACGAGCTCGGTGGAGCGCGGCAGCGCCAGCGCCACCAGCTGCTCGGGCCCCACGCCGTGGTCGATGAGGTGGTGCGCGAGCTGGTTGGCGCGCGCGTCCAGCTCGGAGTAGGTCAGCGACTCGCCCTCGAAGGTCACCGCCACCGAGTCCGGCGTGCGCTGCGCCTGCTCCTCGAACAGCTGGGGCAGGGTCGCGGGCTCGGCCTCGGCGAAGCCGGGCACCGGTGCGTTCCACTCGTCGAGGACGCGGGTGCGCTCGGCCGGCGTGAGCAGGTCGATCCGCCCGACCGGGAAGTCGGCGTCGCTGCCCGCGAAGGAGTCCAGGAACCGCAGGAACCGCTCGCGGTGCCCGGTCAGCTCCTCGGCGGTGTAGCGGTCGGGGTTGGCGTCGAACTCGAAGCGCAGCTCGTCGCCCTCGGTGCGGACCAGCACGCTGAGGTCGTCGACCGGTCCGGCGGCGACGTTGTGCACCTGGCCCTGCGCACCGGCGAAGTCCAGGTCGTAGTCGAAGGACTTGATGTTGATCATCGGCCCGAACAGCGCCCGGTCCGAGCCCAGCAGCATCAGATCGCGACGCAGCTGCTCGCTGCGGTAGCGCTGGTGCTTGCGCAGGTCCCGCACGGCCTGGGCGACCTGCGCGATCAGCTCGTCGCGGGTGGTGCCCGGCTCGACGCGCAGCCGCAGCGGCAGCACGTTGACGACCATGCCCGGCACCCGCAGCGCGACCGAACCCATCCGGCCCATCACCGGCAGGCCCAGCACGACGTCGGTCGCCCCGGTCATCCGGTGCAGGTAGGCGCCGAAGGCCGCGATGAGCGCGTCCGGCCAGATGGTGCGCGCCGCCTCGGCGGCCGCGCCCAGCTCCTCCAGCGAGGAGCCGGCGGCGAGCTGCCGGTGGAAGGTGCGCGCGGTCGACCGCGAACGCTCGGTCAGGGTGACCACGTCGGGCTCGTCGGCGAAGCGCTCGCGCCAGAAGGCGGCGTCGCGCTCGGCCTTCGCCGATTCCAGGTACGCGCGCTCGTCGTCGATCAGCGCGTCCAGTCCGGCGAACGGCGATTCACCGGGGTCTTCGCCCGCCGCCAGCGCGCTGTAGAGCTCGGCGACCCTGCGGATGGTGATCGAGAAGCCGTAGCCGTCGATGGCCACGTGGTGAATGCGCTGGTACCACCACCAGCGCCGCTCCCCGAGCTTGCACAGCGCGGCGGTCCAGAGCCTGCCGCCGTCGCCCTGCGAGCGGGTCAGGTCGACCGGTGCGTTCAGGTCGGCCTGGATCCACTCCTGCGCGCGGGCGTCCGGGTCGGCCTCGTCGGCGAAGTCCAGCACCGGCAGCTCGACGGCGTCGAGCGCGTCGATGACCTGGTGCGGACCGTCCCCGTCGTCGACGACCCGCATCCGCAGCGTCTCGGCTTCGGCGACCACCGCGCGCAGCGCCTCGGCGAACAGTTCCGGGTCGACCTCGGCCGCGATCTCCACGCGCTCAGCGGTGTTGAAGATCGGATTGGCCTGGTCGAGTTGCTGGGCGAACCAGATCCCGGCCTGCGCCGCGGACAACGGCAGCTGGTCAGCTCGCGACGGCATTGCTCTCCCCACGATCAACACAAAAGTAAGGCTAACCTTAGTTCAGATTCGATCGGGAGCACAACCGCACGCCAGACCGCCTGACGTGGGACTACTCACCTGGACGTGGGAACACCATCAGGGCGGAGTTCTTGTTCGGCAAACCGACCTCGGCCGCCTGGGCGAACCCCGCCTTGCCGAACGCACCCACCGAAGCTCCATTGTGGACATTCGGCTCGGCGACGACGCTGCGGCACGCCGGGTCCGCCGCCAGCAACCCTCGCGCGACCGCCTCCAGCAGCGCGGAGCCCACGCCCTTGCCGATCGCGTCCGGCTCGCCGATGGCGATGTGCGCGCCCAGGTCGTGCGGCGCGTGCGCGTAGCAGCGGGCCAGCTTGTCGCGCTGCACGCGGTAGAGCTCCAGGTAACCGATGTCGCGACCGTCGCGCGAGACGATGCACGGCACCGAGTGCTCCCCCGCCAGCTGCGTCGCGATCTCGTCGCGCCACTGCTTGAGCGGCCAGTCCTGGTTCCAGTTGACCGCGACGTGCTCGCGGTTCATCCAGCGGTGCACCAGCTCGACGTCCGGGCCGCCGTCCTCGCCGGTGATCGCCACCGGCCGCAGGCTCCAACCGTCGCCGAGCTCCGGCAGCGGCACTCCGGGCACCGCCGCCGGCGGCTCCAAGCGCAGCGGGTTGCGGACCTCGAAGGTGACCGGCCGGACCCGCACGGCACCGGTTGCGTCCCGGTAGCGCAGCTGCGAGCCGTTGAGCGCGGCGAGATCGGTCAGGGTGGGGCTCGTCAGCCAGTGCTCGATCAGGCCCGCGCTCTGCGGGTGCTGCTCGGCGATCGCACCCAGCCGCCTGGCCAGCTCGGCGAGCATGTACTCCTCGTGGACCGCACCGCGGCGGCCCAGCAGGCCGACGACCACCAGCACACCCCGGCTGAGCAGGCGCGCGGTCAGCTCCGCGCGACCCTCGCCCTCGGATGCGAGGACCCCTGGGAGCAACCGCTCCTCGATGTGCCCGGTCAGCCAGCGCTGCGCTTCGGCGGCGTTGGACAGCGAGCGGCCGACGGTCACCAGGTCGTCGGGCAGCGGCAGCGGATCGACCTCGCGACGCGGCAGCGCGTCCAGCAGCCAGTCGACCAGCGTTCCCGATTCCGGCGCGTTGACCGGCGCGTCCGCCCGCGAGCGCGCCCGCGCGTCGGCCGAGCAGGCGGCGGCCAGCAGCGCCGGGTCCGCCGAGACCAGCGTCCGACCGGCCTCGTCCAACACGCCGATCGAGCCGAACCCGTGCGCACCGGTCGGCGAGTCGTAGACGACGTCGACGTGCAGCGACAAGGATGCGATCGTGAGCCGGAGCGGGCCTTCGGCGACCGGCGCGTGGGTCTCGGCCAGCCAACGCCGCAACAGCACCGAGGCCCGTTGGTGCTGTCGCCCGACCAGGTCGGCTCCGTGAGACACGCCGCGCTCCCTCCCAAGACAATTTGTAAGCGGAGCCTAACCTAATCACTCCGTCGGGAGACAGGCCATCACCCGGAGATCGGGATCGATCGGGCCGACCGGACGAATCGGCGTCCTCCCGCAACGTGCACAGTGGACAGATGCGTGTCAGCATCCTCGGACGTGGCAGCAAGACCACACGATTGATCAACACCTGATCCGGTGACGGTCGTTGTGTCTCGCTGGGCGTTGCCTGAACATCCGCCCTACTCTCCGATTCATCGAATGGGCCTACCGTCCGGAGAGGAGATCACCCATGGATGACGCCGACGCAGTCGTGCCGCTCCGGCCGGGTTTCGACATCCAGGTCCGCGGCTTCAGCCGCCACCAGGTCGTCGAGCACATCGAGCTCCTGGAAGATCAGCTGCGCATGGTCACCATCGACCGCAACGAAGCGGTCCGGCTGAACAACGACCTGCGCACGCTCTGCGACGACACCCGCAGGAGCCTGGACCGAGCCGAACAGCGCCTCAAGAGCATCGAGTCCTCCGACACGGGCCTGCCCGCCGCCTCCCAGCGCGTGCAGAACATGCTCGCGATCGCCGAGGACGAGGTGCAGACCCTGCGCGATCAGTCCAAGCGCCAGGCCGAGATCATCCGCGGCACCGCGGAGACCGAGGCCCGAGCGCTGATCAGCGAGGCCGAGCGCGCCGCCGACGAACTCCGCGAGGAGTGCACCGAACTCGTCAACGACGTCGAGTCCCGGCGCGCGAAGCTGCAGCGCGAGCACGAGCAGAAGATCAGCGAGCAGCGCAGCCGCGAGTACCGGCTGCGCCAGGAGATCCGCAACGAGTACAAGCGGGTCATCGCCAACGCGCAGGAGGAATCCGATGCGCTGATCGCCGAGACCCGCAGGCAGTGCGGCCAGTGGGACGCCGAGTCCGAGCAGATGCGGCTGGAGGCGCTGGAGGAGATCCGCGTCGAGAAGCTGCGGCTGGAGGAGCTCCGGACCTCGGTGCTCGCGGCGATGGACAACGCCAAGCGGGTGCTCGACGAGTCGGCCGCGACCGTGCGCGCCAAGACGGAGGCCGTCACGACGTCGGAGCATTCCGGTCCGGTCGAGCCGGAAGAGCACCGGTTGCAGCAGGTCACGCTGCCCGAGCAGCGCGACGACGTGCAGACCTACACGATCCCCATCGAACCGCAGCAGACGACCAACGGAGCGTCGAAGGCTCCCAGTGCGCGGCAGAACTGATGATCAGGGAGGCGGCTGTGGAAATGCTGGTGCTGATGTTCGTGTGCGGTCTCGCGGTGGCCACCCTGGTGTTCTGGCCGCTGCTGCACCGCGCGCACCGCAAGGCGACCGAATCGCAGCAGGCCGCTCCGCACGGCAAGCACGCGCTGCGGGCGACCTCGGCACCCGAGGAGACCGCCACCACCCCGGCCGCGAGCGGCTCGGACGAGAAGACCGACCGCGAGGGTGACGGCGAGGCCACGCAGCCGGTGAAGATCGAGGCGACCGCGCCGAAGCCTCGCGAACCGGAACCGATGGAGATGCCGGAGCTGCCGACCGACATCTTCGACGCCCGCTACCGGGCCAGGTTCAACCGCTCCCAGCGCCGCCTGGAGCGCATCCGCGCGGAGATCAACAACGCCGGCTGATCCCGGCCGTCCGGCCCGTGCGGTGCGACGTTGGTACGGGCATTTTGCCGGTTGCTAGGTTCGACGGCGAACCTAGCAACCTACGGCTGGAGTCTCCCAGGTGAAGAACCCGCCCCGGACCTACCTCGTCGCCACGACGGGCCACCCCAACTACGGCGACGAGCTCATCGCCGCGGCCTGGCTCAAGCACCTGGCGAAGGTGGCTCCCCACAGCGAGGTCTGGCTGGACTCCCCCAACCCCGGGCCCAGCTCCGTGCTGCTCTCCCACCTGCACCCGAACGTCCAGTTCACCGACACCTTCTGGCGGTTGTGCTGGGAGGCGCCCGACGACGAGCCGTGGTCGGTCGCGGCCTTCGTGCAGCACGCGATCCACAACCCCGGCATGGCGCCGCGCTGGGTCACCGGCATCGAGCTCGCCTCGCAGATGGACCTGTTCCACGTGATCGGCGGCGGCTTCATCAACGGCATCTGGCCGCGGCACATCGGCCTGCTCGCGGCCACCGCGGCCGCCGCGCACCGCTCCGGCGGCCGGGCGGTGATGACCGGGCAGGGCCTGTCGCCGATCGCCGAGGGCGCCGGGCCGCTGCTGCGCAGCCTCGCCGAGCAGTTCGAGGTCATCGACGTCCGCGACGAGCCGTCGGCATCGCTGCTGATCGACCCGTCTGTCACCGGTGACGACATGTTCTTCGGCATCGAACCCGGGCTGTTCCGCACCGGCGACGACGACATCCGCGACGTCGTGGTGTGCATGCAGTCGGACCTGCTCGACGAATCGGTTCCCGCGCTGGCCGGATTCCTGCTGGACACGCTGCGCGAGTGGCAGGTCAAGCCCGAGCAGGTCGCCTTCGTGGAGGGCATCCCGCGCACCGACCGGGAGGTGTTCTCGCTGGTCGAGCACGATCTGCCGGGCGCCCGCTTCCACGCGTTCGACGAGATCCTGCGCGACGGCCTGCCCGCCAAGCCCGGCCAGCGGTGGTTGTCCACGCGGTTCCACCTGCACCTGCTGGCCGCCGCTGCGGGCGCGAGCGGGGTCGCGGTGTCGATCAACTCGGGTTACTACACCAACAAGCACCGGTCGTTGATCGACCGCGGTTCCGGCTGGGAGCTAAGCGAGGGACTGCGGATTCCGTCGAGCCCGAGCGCCGGCGGCTTCAGCTCCGCCGCGCTGCGCGAGTTGCAGCAGCGCAAGGCGGCGCTGGCGAAGGCGATCTACGGCTGAGGGACCCGGTCCTGCTCGATGCGCACGGTGTCGGCGAGCGCGTTGGTCCCCTCCGGGGTGCGCGACTCGGGGATCTCGCACTCCGTGGCCTCGGGCTCGACCGCGGACTGCGGCCAGATCTGCGGCGCCTCGATGCCGGGGAGCAGCTGCGCGGACTCGGGAGCCTCGCGACCGTCCTTGCGGCGGTCAGCGATGTAGAACGGCGCGGCGGCCAGGATCGGGACCGACATGCCGAGAAAAACGATCAGAAGTGAAGACATTGCCCCAGAACTCCATCCACGCCTGCGGAAGATTCCGCCACTCACAACGCCCTGCTAGGACAGGGGGCTCGTCCAGCATGTCGCTGTGCGAGCCACTTCGTTAACACCCCAAGATTGTGTCACGCATCACAGAATGAATCACGCTGTGGCGTGGTGCGAAACGGATGACGGCCCGCCGCTCCCGGCGAGCCGTCATCGGCGTTTCCGAGACGCGAAACCCTTGTCATGCAAGGAATTTCGCAGTGGGCCAGGTTTCCTTGACCCACGCGCCGTTCCAGAACACCCACTCGTACTCGGTCGCCCGGGTGAACGCGGCGAACATCTGCTCGCGCGTCGCCTCGTCCGAGCGCGCCGCGACCTTGTCGACGAGCTCCCGGGCGGCCAGCACGGCCTCGGCGAACTCGTCGTCGGCGTAGGTGGTGATCCACGCCTTGTAGGGGTGGCCCTCGATGTCGCCGGTGGCGTCGAGGATCGTGCTGCCGACGTACTGGTACACCCAGAAGCACGGCAGGATCGCGGCCAGCAGCACCGGGTACGACTCGGTCAGCGCGCAGGCGCGCAGGTAGGACGTGTAGGCCAGGCACGACGGCGAGGTGTCCACACCGGAGATCTCCTCGTCGGTCAGGCCGAACTCGGCGACGTAACCGGCGTGCAGCCGCCGCTCCTCCACCAGCGCGCCCTGCGCGGCGCCGGCGAGGAACGCCGCGTCGGCCGCGTCATCGGCCCTGGTCGCCGCGGCCGACAGCGCCTGCGCGAAGCCGACCAGGTAGCGCGCGTCCTGCACGATGTAGAAGGCGAAGACGTCCCGCTCCAGGCTGCCGTCGGCCAGCGCCTTGTTGAACGGGTGGTCCACGATCGCCTGCTGCAATCCGGCGGTGCGCTCCCAGGCCTGGGCGCAGAACCCTCCGGCGGGCGGAGCGGGCAACGTGCTCATGAGAACCCCTCACACAATTCGGAATCTCGGGTGCGGTGGCGAAGCGGACGGCGGTGGTGACGCGAACCGTCCACGATTGAAGTCCGATGTGCCCGGACGGTTCGGACCAGAACCGCCCTCGGCCCCTCACCACCAGTGGTGGAAGTGGTGCACCGGGCCGTGGCCGTGACCCACGTCGAGGCGCTCCGAGGCGCGCAGGGCCTCGGTGAGGTACCGCTTGGCCTCGCGGACGGCCTCCAGCCAGTCCGCGCGCTGCGGGCGCAGCGCCGCGATCGCCGCCGAGAGCGTGCACCCGGTGCCGTGATCGTTGGTGGTGGGCACCCGCTCGCTGCTGAGGAACTCGGCCAGGCCGTCGCCGTAGAGCAGGTCGACGCTCGACTCGCCGCTGAGGTGCCCGCCCTTGAGCAGCACCTGCTTGGCGCCCAGCGCGGCCAGCCGCTCGGCCTGCGCGGGCATCTCGTCGGGACCGCCGATCTCGGCCTCGCCGAGCAGGTCGGCCGCCTCCGGCAGGTTCGGCGTGATCAGGTCCACCCTCGGCAGCAGCTCGTCGCGCAGCGCACCGACGGCCTCCGGCGCGAGCAGCCGGTCACCGCTCTTGGCGACCATGACCGGGTCGAGCACCACGAACGGGGGCGAGTAGCGCTCCAGCACGGCGGTGACCGCGCGGATGACCTCGGCGTTGGCCAGCATCCCGATCTTGACCGCGTCCACCCGAACGTCGTCGAGCAGCGTCACCAGCTGGTCGGTGATGAAGTCCGGCGGAACCTCCTGCACCCGGCTCACCCCGGTGGTGGTCTGCGCGACCAGCGCGGTGATCACCGACATGCCGTAGGCGCCGTTGGCCGAGAACGCCTTGAGATCAGCCTGGATTCCGGCGCCGCCGCTGGGGTCGGTCCCGGCGATGGTCAGCACATTGGGAGCCATGACGTCCCTCCGCTAGTACGAGCTAGGTCAGGTTCGACGGGTCTGTTCTCAGCCCTGGCAGGGCACCCCGCGTCACTGGCACCAACCTAACAACCCAGGGCAAGCCCCCGGCCCGCGCGGTTCACTCGATCAACCCGATCACCTGGCCGACGTGGAGCACTTCGCCCCGCCGCACCTGGTGCCACAAGGTCCCCGTGGCCAGCGCCGACATCCGGATCGCGGCGCCGTCGGACTCGGCGGGGCGCAGCTCGGCCAGCGGCTGGCCCACCCGAACCCGGCTCCCGTCGGAGGCCAGCCAGCGCACCAGCCGCCAGCGGGCCGGGCCCGCGCGCTCACCCGGCAGGTGAAGATCGGTCATCCCGGCCCCCCGGCTCGCCAGAGCCGCAAGGATGCGACGAATGCCGCAGCGGATGAGCCCACCGGAGGGAAAAGCCACCCCGATGGAGCAGTGCGACCGCGATCGATTTCACACCGTGAAAGCCCCCACCGGAAGGCGAGGTCATCCTTCGCAGCGGACTAAAGTGGAGGGCGATGGAAACCACGACCGATGCCCCAGGCTTCGCCCGCTCGCGCCGGCAGCGTCCCGAACAGGACCCCGCGCAGATCTGGGCGCCGCTAGCGGACCTGACCGAGGCCGCCGTCGCGGCCGCCGGATCGGGGACGGTGGCGATCACCCGCGGTTTTGACCGCAACAGCCGTCAGCGCGCCAAGGCACTGCGCGATCTGCTGGCCCGGCGCGACGTGCCCGCGATCGAGGTCACGCCCGCCCCGGGCAGCGACCGGTTGCTGGCCGACGTGGCGGTCAGCGCCGTGGTCAACCTGATCGGCGCCGGTTCGTGGCAGCCCTACCGGCTCGCCGCGCAGCTGCGCGCCCCGGTGCTGACCCCCAAGCCCGGCACCGAGCCGGGTGACGAGGTCAACCGGGACGTCATCGCCCTGGCCGGCGAGGAGTCCGGCAAGCGCGACGTCGCGCTCTCGCACGTCGCGGTGCGCGGCGACCAGCCCACCGAGGGCCGGCTGACCGTCTCCTTCGACGGCACCGAACAGGTCATCGACGGCGGCTGGCTGACCGCCACCGTGACCGGCGACCGGCTCAGCGTGCAGTTCGGCGGTCAGGAGCTGGACGAGCGGTCGGTCAACACCGGCGAGATCCGGATCGAGGCCTCCGACGCGCCGCACCGCCTGGTGCGCGACGAGCTCCCGATCGCCGACTTCGAGGGCGCGGTCGTGCTCTCCGCCGAGCCCGCGGGGCTGAAGGTACGTCCGGTCTGACGGTTTCTTGGGCCGGACGAGTGTCGTCGGCTAACAGCGTTCGCTCAGGGGCGATTCCCGGTTGTGGGGATCGCCCCGAGTTGCGTTCGGGCCCGCGAACCCGGCCGTGGCCGCGCACACTTCCCGTTGTTTCGGCGAAGTGCCGTCACGCCCCTCGGATCGGTGCGTCCCTCCACCAGGAGCGCGCGCTGCGCGGCTCCACCGCACCAAGCGGATCGGCACAGGGAGGCTGGGACTGTGGGGCCCAACCAGGAGTGGCACGTCAGCTGCCGCGACGTCGCCGGACGGCGACGAGACATGTCGGTGTTCGTCAACCACGGCCGGGTCGTCATCGTCGCGCCGCCCGGGGAGACGGCGGTGCTCTCACCGCTGGAAGTCGGCCGCCTGCGCGCGGCCTTGCGCGACGCGGTGGTCACCGCCGCCGGCGTCGACTAGGAACCTGGGGGTCGGCGCGGCGGGGGAAGCTCCTCCTCCCCTCGCCGCACCGCCTCACTTCGCCGCCCAGGCGGTGGGTCTTCCGGAGCGGTGAGGAGGGGATCCGCTCCGCCCCCTCGCGATCGCGGAACCGGGATACTCGACACGGAGGACTTGGCCGGGAGGATTACTCACGGCACAATCTACTCCCGAGTAGGTTTCACGGACGAGGGGTGACCGAGTGAGCGTTTTGCGGCGACTGCCCAGTTTTCTTACCAACCACGCCGCACCGGCACTGCACACCTTGTTCGTGCTGGCCAGACAAGGCGTCATCCGGCCCATGCGGCCGGACAAGCTGGCGCGCATCGCGCTGGCCTACCGCCGGTGGGGCATCACCCTGCCGCTCGGGTTCGCCGTCGGCGCCGCCCGCCACCCCGATCGCCCCGCTGTGATCGACGAGCGCGGCGCGCTCAGCTACGCCGAACTCGCCACCCGCACCACGCGCCTGGCCGCCGCGCTGCGCGACCGCGTTCCCGGCAAGACCCGCATCGGCGTGCTCACCCGCAACCACCACGGCCCCGTCGAGGTCATCGTCGCCGCGGCCAAGCTCGGCGTCGACGTGGTGCTGCTCAACGTCGGGCTCAGCACCCGCCAGCTCGCCGACGTGCTCGCCGAGCAGGACGTCAGCGTGCTCGTCCTCGACGAGGAGTTCGCCGGGCACCTCCAGGACCTGCCCAGCGACCTCGACGTCGTCCTCGGCTGGGCCGACGGCCCCACCGAGCACAACACCCTCGACCACCTCATCGCCACCGGCACCGGCAAGCAGGTGCCCCGGCCCAAGCGGCACTCGCGGCTGATCGTGCTCACCTCCGGTACCACCGGGACGCCCAAGGGCGCCCGCCGCCCCGACCCGCCGAGCCTGAACCCGGCCGGCGCGGTGTTCTCCCGCATCCCGCTGCGAGCGGGCGAGCGCGTGCTGCTCAGCGCTCCCCTGTTCCACACCTGGGGCATCGCCGGGTTCCAGCTCTCCGCCGTCCTCGGCGCCACCCTGGTGCTGCGACGCAAGTTCGACGCGATCGACACGCTGCGCACCATCCAGCGGCACCGCGTCGGTGGCATGTTCGGCGTCCCGGTCATGCTCCAGCGGATGCTCGACCTGCCCGCCGAGGAGCGCGAGCGCTTCGACACCTCGTCGCTGCGCGTCGTCGCCGCCAGCGGCTCCGCGCTGCCCGGCGACCTGGCCACCACGTTCCAGCGCGCCTTCGGCCCGGTCCTCTACAACCTCTACGGCTCCACCGAGGTCTCCTGGGTGAGCATCGCCACCCCCGCCGACCTGCGCGCCGCACCGTCCTCGGCCGGACGTCCGCCGCGCGGCACCACGGTGCGCATCCTCGACGACAACGGCGAACCCGTCCGCCGCGGCGAGACCGGCCGCATCTTCGCCGGCAACGACATGCTGTTCGACGGCTACACCAACGGCAACAGCCGCGAACGCCACGAAGGGCTCATGTCCACCGGCGACCTGGGGCGGTTCGACCGCTCCGGGCGGTTGTTCATCGCCGGCCGCGAGGACGACATGATCATCTCCGGGGGCGAGAACATCTACCCCAAGGAAGCCGAGGACGCCATCGTCGGAATCGCCGAGGTCTCCGAAGCCGCCGTCATCGGCGTCGACGACGCCGACTTCGGCCAGCGCCTGGCCGCTTTCGTGGTCCCGCGCGAGAAGGGCTCCATGGACGCCGACCAGGTGCGCGACCACGTCCGCAGCCGGGTGTCGAAGTTCGCCGTCCCCCGCGACGTGATCTTCCTCGACGAGCTCCCCCGCAACGCCACCGGCAAGGTGGTCCCCCGCGAACTGCGGACGCACCTCGACGGGTAGCCCCGAAGCTTGCGATCCCGACACTCTTGCCGCGATCAACCGGTCGCGGGAGTTAGGCTGCGTCGAGTGAATGACCGTCTAGTGTGGATCGACTGCGAAATGACCGGGCTGGAGCTCGGCAAGGACGCGTTGATCGAGATCGCCGCCCTGGTCACGGACGCGGACCTCAACATCCTCGGCGAAGGCGTGGACATCGTCATCCACGCCGCCGACGACGCCCTCGCGGGCATGCCCGAGGTCGTGCGCGACATGCACGACCGCTCGGGGCTCACCGAGGAGGTCCGCGCATCCCGGGTGACCCTCGCCGAAGCAGAGCAGCAGGTCCTGGAATACATCCGGCAGTACGTGCCCGACGTGCGGTCCGCGCCGCTGGCGGGCAACTCCATCGCCACCGACCGCGGGTTCATCGCGCGCGACATGCCGCAGCTCGACGCGCACCTGCACTACCGGATGGTCGACGTCTCCTCCATCAAGGAGCTCTGCCGGCGCTGGTACCCGCGCATCTACTACGCGCAGCCGGAGAAGGGCCTCGCCCACCGCGCGCTGGCCGACATCCGCGAATCCATCCGCGAGCTCGCGTACTACCGGCGCACCGCGTTCGTCCCGCGCCCCGGTCCGAGCAGCGAGCAGGCACAGGCCATCGCAGCCGAACTGCTCAGCGACCCCGGAGGGGTCAGCGGGACCACGCGAGCCCGCGAGGAGTCCTGAGACCCCGCTGAGCTGCTCGGACGCGAAAACCGGAGGCGGTGGAAATCCCGTGGCGGGCACACGCTAGGATGGTTTCCGTTGCTCCGGACGGGGCCCGCCAGGGCCGGTCCGAGCGGCCGAGGTGGGTGTAGCTCAGTCGGTAGAGCACTGGGTTGTGGTCCCAGGAGTCGCGGGTTCGAATCCCGTCACTCACCCTTCGAGGAGAACTCCGGCCGATCGCCAGACATGGTGGTCGGCCGGAGTTCTTTGCGTGGCGCGGCGATTTCGAGAGCGGAATTCGCGCGTCCCCTCCGCTCGAACCCACCGGTGATCGAAGAAGCCCTCGACCGGCGTTCGGTCAGGTCAGATCATCAACGTCCCGTTTGACACCGGTCGCTCCCCGGGCTAAGAACCACTGCACCGCAACCCGTTCGGCCCTGTGCCCAGCGGTGTTCGGAGCGCTCCCGGCTGCTGGAAGGAACGACCGCATGCGACACCGAGGGCTGCCGGCACTGCTCGCGCTGGCGATCGCGACCGCACTGCTCGGATCCGGCACCGCGCAGGCCGCCCCGGTGGGCGTCTCCCCGCCCGGGGCCAACGACTGGAGCTGCACGCCCAGCCCCGAACACCCGCGGCCGGTCGTGCTCGTGCACGGCACCTTCGAGAACATGGCCAAGAACTGGTCCCTGCTGGCCCCGCAGATCAAGCGGGCCGGCTACTGCGTGTTCGCGCTGGACTACGGCAACAACGCCACGGGCCGGGTCGAGAACTCCGCGCAGGAACTGGCGTCCTTCGTCGACGAGGTCCTCGCGGCCACCGGCGCGAGCAAGGTCGACCTCGTCGGGCACAGCCAGGGCGGCATGATGCCCCGCGCGTACCTGAAGTCCCTCGGCGGCGCCGCGAAGACCGGCGAGCTGATCGGGATCGTCCCGTCGAACTACGGCACCACCACTCCGCTGATCGCCCCGGCGGGCGTCGTCTGCGAGGCGTGCACCCAGCAGATGCAGGGCTCGCCGTTCCTGACCGAGCTCAACGCCGGCGACGACACCCCGGACGGACCCGACTACACCGTCGTCACCACCCGCTACGACCAGGTGGTCACCCCGTACACCAACTCCTTCCTCCACGACGGCCCGGCCGGCGACCTGACCAACATCACCGTGCAGGACGCGTGCCCGAACGACCTCGCGGAGCACGACCAGAGCCCCAACGACCCGGTGGTCGTGCAGTGGGTGCTGCACGCCCTCGACCGCGAAGGACCCGCTGACCCCGGATTCCAGCCGAACTGCCTGCTGTGACCGCCTCGACCGGGAAAGAGAAAGCGACTGCGTCGGATTCCGGCGCAGTCGCTTCGCTCGCAAGGGCTACTTGTTGCCCTTCAGCCACTCGTTCCAGGGGACCTGCCAGTCCCCGAAGCCGTCCCAGGAGCGGAGGTCCGGGCCGCCGGAGTTGGTGATCTCGACCACGTCGCCCTTCTTGAGCAGGTTGAAGATCCACTCCGCGTTGGCGTTGTTCATGTTGATGCAGCCATGGCTGACGTTGCGGTGCCCCTGGTCGCCGACCGACCAGGGAGCCGCGTGCAGGAACTCACCCCCGTTGGAGATGCGGACCGCCCACTCGACCTCCGTCTGGTAGCCACCGGCCTCCAGCGGCAGCCCGTAGGTCGTCGAGTCCATCAGCTTCTTGCGGTGGTGCTCGGTGACCACGTGCACGCCGTTGTTCGAGGGGAACTCCGGCTTGCCCAGCGACACCGGCATCGTCCGGATGACCTGGCCGTTCTTCTCCACGCTCATCTGGTGCGACGCACCGTCGGCCTTGAGCACCACGCGGTCGCCGATGGTGATGGTGGCCTTGCGGTCCTCCTCGCCCCACAGACCCGGACCGAACTCGCGACCGTAGACGTCCACCGCGATCGAGATCTTGGTGCCCGCCTGCCAGTAGTCCTTGGGCCGCCAGTGCACCTCGCGGCTGTTGAACCAGTAGAAGGCGCCCTCGACGACCGGCTCGGTGGCGATCTTGATCGCCTCCTCCGCCTTCCGCTTGTCCGGAGCGGGCGCGTTGCTGCTGAAGCGGAACACCAGCGGCTGACCGACCCCTACGGTCTCGCCGTCCAGCGGGATCATCGACACGTAGGTCTGCGACTTCGGGTCGATCGTGGTGAAGGTCGACTGCTGCGTGATGGCCGGGCTGCCCTCGCCCCGAGCCGTCACCGCCAGCGTGTAGGTCTTGCCGTAGCCGGTCTTCTCCGTCGACGACCAGCTCGCGCCGTCCGGGGACACCTGTCCCGGCACCTGCTTGCCGTCGGAGTTGGTCAGCGTCGCGTTCACGATCCGGCCGCCGCTGACGTTCGCGGTCACCGGAGCCGCCGGCGACACGTCCTTGGCCCCGTTCGGCTGCGCGAACCGCACCACCGGAGCCGGGGGTCCCTGATCCTGCCCGGCCTCCACTCCCCCGCCGCCGCACCCGGCGACCAGCAAACCCACCAGCCCGACGACCGACGCGGTCGTCAGCCGCCTAACCCGCGAGAGAGACCCGACCGGGTTACGCCTTTTCCTCATTGGCAACTATCCGTCCCGTCACAAACCACACCTGCGCCTGAACACCAGTGTGCCGTAATCACCCGACCGTGCGTGCAGCGACCGGGTCCGCACTCAGTGTCATATTCCCTGTGCTCCGGCCACCTCCGCGCACGTCCGGTGGACGTGCGGCGGGGCACCGGGGTTGCCCTCGGCCGATGAGGAGACCCCCCGCCGAGGGCACCGACGGCCCGTGCTAATGTTTTCGACGTCGCCAGGGAGACCGAACGGAAACCCCGGGGGACGCGCTAGCGCCAATAGCTCAACTGGCAGAGCAGCTGACTCTTAATCAGCGGGTTCGGGGTTCGAGTCCCTGTTGGCGCACAGCAAACGAAAGGCCCGCCTCATCGGCGGGTCTTTTTCATTTCCGATACCGCTCGGACGAAACACGACCGCGAACACGGTCGGACCTGCTGCACAGGCCGTTCCGAGCGCGTGCTAATCTTTTTCGCGTTGCCGGGGAGACTCGGGACTAGCGCCAATAGCTCAACTGGCAGAGCAGCTGACTCTTAATCAGCGGGTTCGGGGTTCGAGTCCCTGTTGGCGCACAGCGAAGGAAGACCCGCCCCATCGGCGGGTCTTCCTTCATTTTGGTGGCCGGTGAAAGCGGCGGGACAGCAGCCGGCGGGACTCTGGCGTGGTTGACCAGGACCACCCCGGAGGAATCATGAAGATCCCGCTCGTGATGGCATCCGCAGGAGCGCTCCTGCTCGCCGCCACCAACGCATCCACGACGCAGGCCGCAGCGACCGACGAGCTCGAATGGGTCTGCGCGGTCACCGCGCGGGAGCAGTCGCTGCTGCTGCCCGGCGGCGCCGTCGACCGGCTGGTCGCCGAGACGCCGTCCTACCGCGGTCCCTGCGCCGAGTACGGCGAGTCCGCACCGCTCGGCGACGGCCGGATCACCGCCTACACCCAGTTCCTCGACTCGCGTCCGGTGTCCATCGGCGTGCGCATGTCGGACGCGAGCTTCAGCGGGTTGCCGCACGACCCGCCGACGGACGGGACGCTGTGCTTCGACAAGAACGGGGACGGCAGCACCGACCCGGTCCACGAGTGCTCCGGCGGCTACGGGCAGAAGCTCGGACTCGGTGAACGCGCCCGGCAGCAGCCGGATTTCCCGTTCACCTACGTCCTCAACAACTGGAACCCGCACGGTCACATCCCGCTCGGCGTCTACGACAAACCGCACTACGACGTGCACTTCTACCTCAACGACAACGCCGAGCGCCTGGCGATCCGCACCGGCCCGTGCCCGCAGCTGGTGCACTGCGACGACTACGAGCTGGGCAAGCGGCTGCCCGATTCCCGCTACGTACCAGCCGATTTCACCGACGCCGACGCGATCGAGCCCGCGATGGGCAACCACCTCATCGATCGCACCGCGCCGGAGTTCAACGGCCGGCCGTTCCGGCACACCTGGATCTACGGGGTCTGGAACCGCGAGGTCACCTACTTCGAACCGATGATCACCTCGGCATGGCTCGACGGACTCCGCACCGGAGCCGTCGAGGACGGGTGCTTCGACTTCAAGCTCCCGGCCGCGTGGCAGGAAACCGGCTGGTACCCCACGACCTACTGCACCCGGCACAGCGAAACCCGCCACGAGGTGTCGGTCTCGCTGGAGGACTTCGTCCACCGCACGGCATCATGACCGTCCACTGAGGACCTGACCACGCCTGGTCACCACCGGTTCGCCGAAGTCCGCCCGCAAGGCGGTATCTGCGGGCCTCCCGGGGCACCAACAATCGATCGCGCACGCGGCTCCAGCGATGGTGGAGGGTCATGTTCGAGCAGGTCATGACCGGCACGGTCATCGCGGCGACGGTGACCGCGCTGGTGCGGCTCGGCATCGGCCACCGCAATCGCGAAGACCCATGCCACGTCGACGTCGCCCAGCTGATGATGGGCCTGGGCATGATCGCGATGCACGTCACTCCGTCGCCGCTGCTCGCCGGCCCCTTCCTCGTTCTGGCCTGCTGGCTGGGGTTTCGCGCGGCGTGGCTGCGCACCGGCTCGCACCTGCACCACGCGATCGGAGCGCTGGCGATGGTCTACATGTTCGCCGGGCAGCAGTCCGGAGCCGCCGGAGCACCGCTGGTCACGGCCGGCCACCACCACGCTTCGGTCACGATCGCGGCGCAGGCCCCGGGATTCGCGTACCCGCTGCTGGCCTGGTCGCTGATGGCCTACTGCGCGCTGGCCGCGGGATTCGCCGCCACCGACCTGGTGCGCACTCCACCGCCGCGTCTGCGATCCCTGGTCGAGCTGGCGCTGTCGGCCGCGATGGCCCACATGTTCCTGGTGATGCTCTAGAAAGTCCCCGGTAAGCAGGCGCTGACAGTTCTCCCTGCTAATGATCAGTATTACAAGCCACAGCTCTGGTCACTCCCACGTGGACAGGTTAGGCTACCCAAACTTTTGCACGATTACGACAGATTGGGTGCCCCATGCTGCGCCATCGCAGACTCATCGCGGCGCTGTCCGCCGCGTTCGCCCTGGGCATCGCCGGTTGCGGCACGCCCGCGCCCGAGCAGCCCGCTCCCGCCCAGAGCCGCGTCGTCCAGCACGCCAAGGGCCAGACCGCCATCGCCGGAACGCCGAAGCGCGTGGTCGTTCTCGACACCGGCGAGCTGGACTCCGTGCTGGCGCTCGGCGTGAAGCCGGTCGCGACCGTGCTGCCCGACGCCAACACCCAGCTCCAGCCGTACCTGGCGCAGAAGGCGGGCAACCCCCAGATCGTCGGCACCATCGGCTCCCCCAACCTGGAGCAGATCGCCGCCCTCAAGCCGGACCTGATCCTGTCCAGCAAGACCCGCGACGACGAGCACTACGAGGCGCTGAGCAAGATCGCCCCCACCGTCTTCGCCCAGACCGTGGGCAAGACGTGGAAGGAGAACTTCCTGCTCGACGCCGAGGCGCTCGGCAAGCGCGCGGAGGCCGACCGGATCCTCGCCGACTACCAGGCCCGCGCCGCCGAGATCGGCAAGCAGGCCGCCGGGCGCAAGGTCAGCATGCTCCGATTCATCCCCGGTGACATCCGGCTCTACAACAAGGGATCGTTCATCGGAACGATCCTCGCCGACGCGGGCTTCAACCGCCCGGACAACCAGCTCGGCGACAAGACCTTCACCAAGCTCAGCCGCGAGCAGATCTCCCAGGCGGACGGCGACATGCTGTTCTACGCCGCCTACGGCGACAACGCCCGCCAGCAGATGAACCAGGTGACCGGCTCGGTGCAGTGGACCACCCTCGGCGCGGTGCGCGCGGGCCAGGCCATCGAGGTGCCCGACGACACCTGGTACCTGGGCCTGGGCCCGCTCGCCGCCAACCTGGTGCTCGACGACCTGGAGAAGTTCGTCGCCAAGAAGTGAGTCAGCGCCCGGCGTCGAGGCGGAGATCGCCGGAGCTCGGACCGACGCGCACGTCCGCTGCGCCCGGCTCGACCTCCACCGTCACCTCCACCTCGGCCCCGGGTTCTGCCTCGGCCACCGCGAAACCGGTTAGCCGCAACGGATCCGCGGTGTAGACCTGCACGACCTCGCGGCCGGCGCGGTCACCGGTGTTGCGCAGCTTCACCGTGACCGCGTCGCCGTCGAGCGTCGCCTCGTCGTACGACCACGTCGTGTAGCCCAGCCCGTGCCCGAAGCAGAAGCCCGGCGTGATGTCCCGAGCGGCGTAGGCGCGGTAGCCGATCAGCGGCCCTTCCTCGTAGCTCAGCTCGCCGTCGACGGGTTGCACGCCCGGCAGCGGCACCGGGACGTCCGCGAGCGCCGCGGGCAACGTCGTGGGCAGCCTGCCGCCCGGCTCCGCGGTTCCCAGCAGAACGTCGGCCAGCGCGTCGCCGTACTCCTGACCGCCGAACCACGTCCACAGCACCGCCGACGCCTCCGTCGCCCACGGCATCAGCACGGGACCACCCGCGTTGACCACCACGACGGTGTTCGGGTTGGCCGCGATCACCTTCGCCACCAGATCGTTCTGCGGGCCCGGCAGGTCCAGCGAGTTCCGGTCCCGGCCCTCCGTCTCGACCTCGTCGTTGGTGCCGACCACGACCACCGCTACATCGCAGTCCCGCGCCGCCCGCAACGCTGCCTCCAGCTCGGTCGCGTCGTCCCAGCGCTCCGGCCGGTGGCCGAGGCCCACGCAGACCAGGTCCGCGTCGACCTCCAGCGGCGTGAACTCCACCGACAGGCGGACTCGACCCGCCTCGTCCAGGTCTGATTCGACCATCACCACGTTGAAGCGCTGCTCCGGCGGCGCCAGCATGTCGCCCAGCGGATCGTCGATCTCGCTGCTGCTCTTGACGTCGGCGGACAGCACCTCGCGACCCGAGACCTCGACGCGGAAGTTCCCGGTGCCGTTGACGCCGAACACGTGCTCACCGACCTCGGCGGCGAGCCGTCCGCTCACCCGGAGCTTCCTGGTGCCCTCCGGCATCGCGCCCCGCTGCCAGGTCAACCGCTCGGTGCCGCGCAGCTCGGTGTCGAGCACCTGTCCCTCGTCACCCAGGTACTCCACGCGCAGACCGTTGCCCTCGCCCTGCGGGTCGAGCACCAGCTCGGACGGGATCGGGTCGAGCAGCCGCCGGTGCCGCGCACCGCGCTGGTAGTGGACCTCCGCGTTCGGCAGGGCCCTGCGGATGCCCTCCAGCGGAGTCACCACGTGCGGAGGACTGACGTGCGACGAACCCCCGCCCTGCACCGCTGGGAAGGTCGCGTTCTCACCGATCACCGCGACCTTGGTGATCTCCTGGTCCAACGGGAGCAGCGACTTGTCGTTGCGCAGCAACACGAACCCGCGGGCGGCCAGCTCCCGGATCGAGGCGCGCGCCTGCTCCGGCGGGGCTTCCGCGGTCTTCCGCTCGGCCTCGTCCTCGCCCAGCGCGCCGACCCGGTCCGCCAGGCGCAGCAATCGCAGGACCTTGTCGTCCAGGACCGACTCGTCGACCTCACCGTCCTGGACCGCCTTCGCCAGGGCACCATCGGCCCACGGGCTCTTCGGGCCCGGCATCGCCAGATCCAGTCCACCGTTGGCCGCACCGGCGCAGGACCTGGTGGCGAACCAGTCGGAGACCAGCACGCCGTCGAAGCCCCACTCGCCCTTGAGCACGTCGTTGACCAGCGCCGAGTGCTCGGTCATCGTGTGGCCGTTGACCGAGTTGTAAGCGGCCATCATCGCCCAGGGCTGCGCCTCGTCGACGATGCGCCGGAACGGCGCCAGGTAGCAGTCCCGCAGCGTCGACTCGTCGATCACCGCGTTGTAGGTGAGCCGTTCCGTCTCGCTCTCGTTGCCGACGTAGTGCTTGGGCGTGGCGGCGACACCGCGCGACTGGATGCCGGCGACGATCTCCGCACCGATCACACCGGTCAGCAGTGGATCCTCGGAGAAGTTCTCGAAGTGCCTGCCGCCGAACGGGCTCCGGTGCAGGTTGATCGTGGGTGCGAGCACGACGTGCACACCGCGCCGGACGGCCTCGTCACCGAACAGCTCGCCGGCCCGACGCACCGCGGCCCGGTCCCAGGTCGCGGCCAGGCCCGACGCGACCGGGAGCAGCAGCGAGGTGTCGCGCTCGTCCCAGGTCGTGCCCCGGACCCCGTTCGGGCCGTCCGACAGCACCAGCCGGCGCAGGCCGATCTTCGGCATCGGGTGCAACGTCCAGAAGTCGGCACCGGTGAGCAACCGGGCCTTCTCCTCCACCGTCAGCTTCTCCAGCAACGATCGGAGGTCTTTCTCTTCCACTCCCGTGCCCCTTTCGCCCGGACTCCGGCGACCAAGTCTCAAGCACGGAAACGACCTTGTCGAGCGGAGACACGAAAAAGCGGGGCCGGTTGATCCTGCTCGGATCAACCGGCCCCGCTCATAAGGATTGTGTCGGCGGTGTCTTACTCTCCCACACCCTAGCGAGTGCAGTACCATCAGCGCTGGGGAGCTTAGCTA
>NZ_SMLA01000023.1:0-83782 GCF_004349225.1 Saccharopolyspora karakumensis | reverse complement strand
CCTGGTCCCACTCGGTGTCCCACTGCAACCGCGATGCCTGCTCGGCCCAGAACGCCTCGCGGTCCGCATCGGCCTGGCCGTAGAGCGCCGACGTGGCGTTGGCCTGCGCCGCGAAATCCTCGGACGGCGGGAACGTCCTGCTTTCCGTCAGCAGGTTGTCGAGCGTGTTGCTCTGCCCGTCGGGCTGACTCATTGCCCAGAACCTCCCTGGAGATGTGAATGCAGTGATAGGGGAACCGTAGTGCGATCTGGTTCACTGCAACAGAGGTTTCGCTTGATTGGTTCAGACCATTCGGTCGCAACGGACCGGATTCATACCGCCACCCTCCGGTGCCGCAATGCTTCCGGTGCGTTGTCCTGCGGTAACGCAGGGTCGAACAGGTGCAACGTGGCTGCAACTGTGGCACAACTCGCACACGGGCCGCTCGCCGGGGTTTCCGGTACCGGCCGGTAGCGTCAGGACCCGTGAACGACAAGCCATCGCTGGCACCGCTGCTGGAACTCGACGGGGTCGCAGACGCGGTGGCCGCCGCACGCGCCGCCATTGACGAGATCCACCGGCACCCGGCCAACCGGCGCGGCTGGCCGGCTACCGCCGCCGAAGCCTCCGTGCGCGCGGCCCGCGCCTCGGCCGCGGTCGCAGGCGGTGCCACCGAGATCCCCGAGTCCGGAGAGGTCAGCGACCCGCTGCTGGCCGGATCGCTGCGCGTCGCCGAGGCCATGGGCACCCTGCTGCCCACCTGGCAGCGCGCGCCCCGGCAGGCCCTGGCCCGGATGCACGTGCTCGCCGCGAGCGACCTCGTCGACGACCCCGACCAGCTCGGCCGGCCGCACGCCGACCCGGTGATCGCCGAACGGCTCGACCTGCTCAGCGAGATCATCACCGAGCCCAAGGCGCACGGCGCCGGGCCGGTGCTGGCTGCGGTGGTGCACGGCGAACTGCTCGCGCTGACCCCGTTCGGTCACGCCGACGGCGTCATCGCCCGCGCCGCAGCCCGGCTCGCCGTCATCGGCAGCGGCCTGGACCCCAAGGGGCTCGTCGTCCCCGAGGTCGCCTACTTCCGCAGGCAGGAGGACTACGCCGAGCGCGCGCTGGGCTTCGCCACCGGTGACCCCGACGCGGTCGCGTCCTGGATCGTGCACTGCTGCTCCGCGCTGGAAGCCGGTGCCCGCGAGGCCGCTTCCATCGCCGACGCCGTTCAGGAGGGCTGACGGTGAAGAAGGTCTTGATCGACTGCGACCCCGGCATCGACGATGCCCTGGCCCTGGCGCTCGCGCACGGCGATCCGCGGCTGGACGTCGTGGGCATCACCGCCGTCGGCGGGAACGTGCCGCTGGAGTTCACCACCGAGAACTCGCTCCGGCTGCGCGACTTCTACGGCATGACCGCGCCGGTCGCGCGCGGCGCCGGGCGGCCGCTGGTGCGCGAGGGCATCAACGCCGGGAACGTGCACGGCGTGATGGGTCTCGGCGAGGTCGTGCTGCCGGAGACCGCGACCGAGCTCGACCCGCGCCACGCGGTGGACCTGATCATCGAGACGCTGGCCGCCGCTCCGGGCGAGATCAGCCTGGTCGCGACGGGTCCGCTGACCAACATCGCGCTCGCGGTGCGCAAGGAGCCGCGGATCGTCGAGTGGGCGGCCGAGTTCGTGATCATGGGCGGCGCCTACACGCGCGGCAACCGGACGCCGGCGGCCGAGTTCAACATCATGGCCGACCCCGAAGCCGCCGCCGTGGTCTTCGAAGCGGGTTGGACGACGGTCATGATCGGGCTCGACCTGACCCACCAGGCCCGCGCGAACTCGGTGGTCCGCACCCGCTTCGCCGGTCTCGGGCGGCTCGAATCCGAGCTGCTCACGCCGTGCCTGGACTTCTACGGCCGGTTCCCCGACTACCAGGAGCTCGGCCCGGCGATCCACGACGCCTGCGCGATCGCCTACCTGATCGACCCGACCCTGATGGACGCCGCGCCCGCCCGGGTCGACGTCGAGACGCAGGGCCGGTTCACCTCGGGGATGACCGTCACCGACTTCAAGGCCCCGCCGGAGTCCAGGAACGCCCTGGTCCCGACCACGCTGGACCAGGGGCGCTTCTGGGACCTGATGAGCGAGGCGTTCGCAGTCGTCGCCAGGTCGATGGCCTGACGGGCGGGGAGGCCGGACCTCGCCGCCCGTTCCGCCTCAGCCCTCCAGGCTCCGGAGGGCGTCGCGGACCTGGCCGTCGGCCACGGCCAGCGCCGCTGCCGAGCGCTCGACGTCGGCGCCGGAGAGCAGGTGGACCAGGGCCGTCTTGAGGTCGCCGCCCGCCGCGGTGAGCGCGTCGGCGCAGGTCTGCTCGGACTCGCCGGTCGACTCCTGCAGGATGTTGATCGTGCGTCCGCGCAGCTTGGCGTTGGTCGCGAGCATGCTGACCATGAAGTTCGAGTAGACCCGGCCCAGCTTGATCATCACCGCGGTCGAGAACGACGTGAGCACCAGCTTCTGCGCGGTTCCGGCCTTCATCCGGGTCGAGCCGCTGATCGGCTCCGGACCGGTGTCGGCGGCGATGACCACGTCTGCCGGGACCTCGCCGGGCTTCGGGTTCGAGGTCAGCAACGCGGTGCTGGCGCCGATCTCCTTCGCGGCGGCCAGCGCCGAGATCACGTACGGGGTGCGGCCGGACGCCGCCAGGCCGAGCACGAAGTCCTTGTCGGAGCCCTGCGCGCGGATCTCGCGGGCACCCGCGTCCTCGTCGTCCTCGGCGTTCTCCACGGCCTGCTGGTAGGCCTCCGGGCCGCCCGCCTGGTGCGCGATGAACCAGTCCGGGGGAGCGTTGAAGGTCGGGATCAGCTCGGCGGCGTCGAGCACGGCCAGTCGCCCCGACGTTCCCGCGCCCACGTAGTGCACCCGGCCACCGGACCGCAGCGCCGCCACCGCGAGGTCGACCGCCTCCGCCAGCTCCGGCAGCACCCGGCCGACGGCCTCCGGCACCGTGCGGTCCTCGCTGTTGAACAGCTGCAGGACGTCCAGCGTGGGCAGCAGATCGATGTCGCGGGTGAGGGGATTGGTCTGCTCGGTCGGCGATGCGACGCGAATCGCGTGATCCCGGCTCATTCATGCCTCCTGTTCGATTGTTCGAGGCCGGCCGTGGCGCGATGCATCACGCCTCTTTGTGCCGGCGCCGATCGGGGCGACTGCCGAGGCGGTGTCCGGAGACGGCCTCGCGCGTCGCTTCCAGCGCCGTTTTGGTCTGCTCCAGGTGCCGCTGGGCGACACCGATGAACAAGCAGTCGATCACGGTCAGCTGTCCGATCCGGCTGGCCATCGCGCCGGACCGGTAGGTCGTCTCGCGCACCGCCGTGGTCAGCACGTGGTCGGTGACCTCGGTGATCGGGGAGCGCGCGAAGTTGGTGATCGCCCCGGTCGTGGCGCCGTGCCGCTTGGCCTCGCGCAGCGCCTCGACGGTCTCGGTGGTCGCGCCGGTGTGCGAGATGCCGATCGCGACGTCGCCGGGTTCGAGCACGGCGGCCGAGGTCAGCGCGTTGTGCGTGTCCGACCAGGCGAAGCTGACCAGTCCGATGCGGTGCAGCTTCTGCTGGAGGTCGAGCGCGACGAAGGCGCTGGCGCCGACGCCGTAGACGTCGATGCGGCGCGCGGTGGCGACCGCGTCGACCAGCGCGTTCAGCGATGCGGCGTCGAGCTGGCCCGCGGTCTCCTCGACGGCCTTGGCGTCGGCGTAGCCGACCTTGGAGATGATGTCGCCGATGCCGTCGTCCGGGCCGATGTCGCCGCCCAGCTCCCGGTCGCGGGTCGAGGTGCGCGCCGTGTCTGCGGCCAGGGCGATCCGCAGGTCCGGGTATCCGCCGACGCCGATGGCCTTGCAGAACCGGGTGACGGTCGTTTCACTGGTGCCCGCCGCCTCGGCGACCTCGGTGATGCTGCGGCGCGAGATCGAGGCGGGATCGGCGAGCACGATGTTGGCCACGCGCTGCTCGGCCCGCGCGAGTCCGGGCAACAGCGAGCGAATCTTGACGAGGGGGCTGCCCTCGCTCGATTCAGCGGAGATTTCCGTAATGGCCATGTGGGAAACTTACTAACCGTTTCTTGTGCAGGTCAATGCATATCTTGAGTATCCGTCGGGTAGACGGTTCGCGTCCGGGTCCAGGTTGCATCGCCGCCGCGCAGTTCGATGAGGGCTAAGTACCCGGTCCCCGAGATCGACTTGTACACCCGCTCGGTCGGTGCGCGCCGCGCGAACTCGTCATCTGACCGGAAGCCGCCTCGCGACCCGTCGGGGAAACGGGTTCGGCGAGCCACCCCGCTGCGCTCAGGTCGCCTTCGATCCAGGCGTGAATCCGCTCGTGACGACGGACGGCGGTGTCGCGTCAGCGCGGGGCGGAAGTCCAGCCGTCGAGGTGCAGCTCGGTGGAGTCGCGCTCGGAGTCGAGCAGGGTGCGGTCGCCGTCGGTGGCCTTGAGGCCGTCGACGTTGACCCCTCGGCCCTCGTACTGGGCGTCGACGCCGTAGCGCCAGCGCAGCTGGACCTTCTTGCCCGGCTCGGCGGGCACCTCGCCGCTGACCTTCCACCAGGCGCGATGCCCCGAACCCGCCAGCGCGGGCTGCGGGCCCTCCGGAGCCCCGGGACCGGACGCGGTCAGCGGCACCGGCCGCCAGTTCACCCCGTCCGAGCTGGACTCGACGGTGAGCGCGTCGGTGCCGTCGGCGTCCTGCTGGGTGTCGACGAAGGCGTCGAAGGACACCTCCAGCGGCCCGTCCGCCGGGCCCAGCGGCGCGCTGGTCAGCGTCGCCGTCCCGGGTGCGTGGAACGACGCGCGGCCGTGGCGGGGGAAGACCGCCAGCGCGCGGGCCATGCCCTGCGCGAGGGTCTGGCGGGCGCGGTTGTTGGAACCCCACTCGCGCGACGGGTGCACGCGGTTGGTCAGCAGCACCGCCACCGACCGCGACGCCGGGTCGATGACCAGCGACGTCCCGGTGTAGCCGGTGTGCCCGGCGGTGCGCGGAGCGCTGAGCCCGGCCATGTACCAGCGCTGGTCGAGCTCGAAGCCGAGACCGTGCGAGTTGCCCGGGAACTCGGTGTTGAAGTCGGTCAGCATCTTCTCGACGGTGCGCTCGGACAGGATCCGGGTGCCGCCGTAGGTCCCGCCGTTGAGCAGCGTTTGCCCGAGCTTCGCGAGGTCGTCGGCGGTCGAGAAGACACCGGCTTGACCGGCCACACCGCCCAGCGACCAGGCGTTCTCGTCGTGCACCTGGCCGCGCACCATGCCGCGCGGCGGGTCGGTCTGGAACTCGGTGGCCGCGATCCGGTGCAGCTGGGACTCCGGCGGGTTGTAGCCGGTGTCGCGCATGCCCAGCGGTTTGGTGATCCACTCCTGGACGACTTGGTCCAGCGGGTGCCCGGTGACCCGCTCGACCAGCACGCCGAGGGTGATCATGTTCGGGTCGGAGTACTCGTATTTCGTGCCCGGCGGGTGCTCGGGGGTCAGCGCCATGACCGACGGGATGCGCTGCTCCGGCGGCAGCTTCCACAGCTGCACCTCGGCCTGCAGCCCGGAGGTGTGGGTGAGCAGCTGCTCGACGGTGATGCCCTGCTTGCCGTTGACCGCGAACTCCGGCAGGTGCTCGGCGACCGGGTCGTCCAGCGAGATCGTGCCGTCGTCGACGAGCTGCAGCGCGGTGATCGAGGTGAACAGCTTGCTGATCGAGGCGACGTCGAAGATCGTGTCGGCGCGCATCGGTTCCTGGTCCTGCGCGGGCAGTTCGGTGCCCTTGCCGTCGGCGTAGCGCAGCTGCTCGCCCGCGGCGGTGCGGCTGACGACCACGCCGTCGTGCGCGAGCAGGCCCACGGCACCGGCGTACATCGGGTGTTCGACGTCAGGAGTCTTCTCGGTCCACGCCGCGAGCTGCCGCCACGCGTCGTCGATCGGCTTCGGGTCGAGTCCGATGCCCGAGGGCGTGCCGTCCTGCAGCAGCGTTTCGGCGGGCGCGAAGCCGTCCTGGGGACGGTCGAAGTGCCCTGCCGCCCGTCCCGGCGCGGCCGCGGCGGAGCCGCCCAGCGCGGTCAGCGACAGCAGCGCCACGGCCGCCAGCACGGTCTTGCCCATCCAAGGCCCCCTCAGCGGTACAGCAGGTACCCGTCGCGATGCCGACGGAAGTCGACGACGTCCTGCCGCCAGGAATCGGTGATCTCGCCAACGCCGGCGCCCGCGTCCACCATGCCGCGCAGCCGGTCCGAGCCGGACAACTTATCGACCATCCCATCCTCTCGCCAAGAGAAGAGCTGGGGATAGAGCCGTCGGGCTGTGACCAACATCGCAACGGTGAGGTGGATCGGGTCGAGATCACCCGTTCGGTGCAGCTGCACGCCACCGCAGGGCTGCTCGGCGTGCTTGGAGAACGTCGGGACGAAGTAGGTCTCGCGGAACCGCACGCCCTCGATGCCCAGCCCGTTGAGCTCCTCGGCCCACTTCCAGTCGACGCCGGGCGCCCCGATGATCTCGAACGGACGCGTCGTGCCGCGGCCCTCGGACCACGTGGTGCCCTCGAACAACCCGGTGCCCGGGTACACCGCCGCGGTGTCGGGGGTGGGCATGTTGGGGCTCGGCGGAACCCACGGCAGGCCGGTGTCGGCGGTGCGTCCCTGCCAGCCGTCGACCCGGATCACGGTGAGCTGCGGCAGCGGCGAGGGCAGGTGGACGCGGTCGAACATCCGCGCCAGCTCGCCGACGGTCATGCCGTGCTGCTGCACGATCGGCAGCTCGCCGACCCCGGAGGCGAACCGCAGGTCCAGCTGCGGCCCGGCGACCAGCGGGCCGACCGGGTTCGGCCGGTCCAGCACGGTGAAGCCCAGGCCGAGCTGCTGCGCGGCCTGCATCGCCGTGTACATCGTCCAGATGTAGGTGTAGAAGCGGGCGCCGACGTCGGCGATGTCGAAGACGACCTGCTCGACACCGGCCTTGCGGAACAGCTCGGCGAGCTTGGCGGCGTCGGCGCCGTAGGCGTCGTAGACCGGCAACCCGGTGCGCGGATCGCGGTAGTCGCCCTCGGACCCGCCGGCCTGCGACGTGCCGCGGAATCCGTGCTCGGGCCCGAACACCGCCGCGATGTCGACCTTGCCGCCCGCGTGCATCACGTCCACCAGGTGATCCAGCGAGGACAGCACGCCCGTCGGGTTGGTGACGATGCCGAGGCGGTGCCCGGCGAGGTCCGAGAAGTCCCTGCTCGCCAGCACGTCCGCGCCGGTGCGCACCGCTCCGGGCGCGACCTGCGCCGGCTTGGCCGCGCAGGCCGAACTGGACGCCACGCCGACGGCCGGGACCGCCAGGGCCGAGGCGGTGAGGAACCGCCGCCTGCCGATTCCGCTCATGCTGTTCACCAGGCCAAACCGAAGCCGAAGGGATACCTGTCGGTTCCAGGCTTACCAGGCTCGGGCACGGGGACCGGCAGCTTGCCCGCGGGCGTGGCCTCGCCGAAGAGGACCTTGGCGACCGATTCCATGGCGACCGGCTTGTCCGAGTAGCTGGCGATCCAGGCGGGCACGTCGACGTAGGCGGCGTCGTACGGGTCGCGCACGGCCACCGCCACGACCGGTTTGCCGGTCGCCTGCAGCGCGCGCACGAGGTCCAGCTGCCCGGCGTTGTCGGGGTTCCAGGCGGCGCTGGTCAGCACCACCGCGACGTCGTGGGCCTCGGCCTGCTCGACGGCCTGCCCGATCTGCTCCTGAGTCGGCTTGGTGCCGGTGGCCAGCGCGGAGCTCTGCGATCCGCGCGCCCGCACCGAGTCGGACAGCGCCTTCGTGCCCTTCTCGCCCGCACCGGTCACGAACACCGAACCGGACGACTTCAGCGGCAGCGCGGCGTCGTTGCGCAGCAGCGTCGTGCTGCGGTCGGTGATCCGCTGGGCGTCGGCGAGGTGCTGCTGGTTGCCGACGATCGAGTCCACCTTGGACACGTCGACGAACGGGTTGGCCAGCACGCCCCGGCCTTCCTTGAGCCTGAGCACCCGCGACACGCTCTCGTCGATGCGCTGCTCGGTGAGCCGCCCGTCGCGTACGGCCGCGATCACGCCATCGATGGCGACCTGCAGGTTCTGCGGCATCAGCATCACGTCGGCGCCGGCCTGCAGCGCCAGCACCGGGATCTCGGAGTCCGGGTGCTGCTGGCGGACGCCCTCCATCTGCAGCGAGTCGGTGAACACCACGCCCTGGTAGCCGAGCTCCTGGCGCAGCATGCCGGTGAGCACCTTCGGAGCGAGCGTGGCCGGTTGCCCGGAATCGTCGAGCTTGGGGACCACGATGTGCGCGCTCATCACCGAGTCGGTGTTGGCCGCGATCGCTTCCTTGAACGGGGGCGCGTCCAGCTGCTCCCACTGCTGCGGATCGTGCTCGATGACCGGCAGCGCGGTGTGGCTGTCGGTGCTGGTGTCGCCGTGCCCGGGGAAGTGCTTCACCGAGGCCGAGACGCCTTCGCCGGCAGCCTGGGCGTCCTCGTAGCCGCGCACCTGCGCCGCGGTGAACTGCGCGGCCAGCGTCGGGTCGGAGGAGAACGACCGGACGCCGATCACCGGGTTGGCCGGGTTGACGTTGACGTCACCGCTGGGCGCGAAGTTCATGTTCAGGCCCATGGCGCGCAGTTCCCGGCCGGTGATGGCCGCCGCGCGCTCGGCGTCCTGCGGGCTGCGGCCGGCGCCGAGCGCCATGTTGCCGGGCAGCTGCGTGACGGGCTCGGTGATCCGGGTGACCTGGCCCTGCTCCTGGTCGGTGGAGATCAGCAGCGGCACCTGCGCGCCCGAACTCGTCGCCGCGGTCTGCAGCCCGTTGGACAGCTCGGCGATCTGCTTCGGGTCGTAGAGGCTGTTGGACCAGGTGAAGTGGATGATCCCGCCGAGGTGGTACTTCTGCACCACCTGCGCCGGGGTGTCGACGCCGAACTCCTCCCGGTTGACCGGGTCGGGCGTGTCCGCGGTGCGGCCGTAGGCGTAGGTGACGAACAGCTGCCCGACCTTCTCCTCCAGGGTCATCTCGCGGAGCAGCTCGTCGGCGGTCTGAGCCCGAGGTTCCCCAGCGCTCCCGGTGGTGGTCAGCGCGGCAGCCCCCACGGCCAGCGCGCTCAACGCGACGACGGCGCGTCGAGTTCGGGTCTTCAGGGCCACATCGGCCTCCCTGCACCAGGCGGAAACTGTTCACCACGAACGCGGACAAATGAGGAAATTACTCACAGGAAATGGGGAGGTCAACGTTCCGGACTGATCCGATCGTCGAATTCCTGCGGTGTTCGGTGAGTGCGCGACCGCCCTCGGCGGGATGCGGCGAGCGGAAAGCGATTTGGTCGCTCGCCCCGGACGTCGTCCGGAGGGCTTGGAGCGCGCAAAAGAGCGGCGCCCGTGCTGGGCGCCGCCCTCTCTGCGCGAGCTCTTGGGTTACCAAGCGTGCTGTTCGTCGTAACTTTCGGGCTAGGCGTCCGGCGTCCCGTGACGCAACCCTGTGCACGACAGCCTTATCTGCGGCGACGCGTGGGTGCTCCAAGTCTCGCGCGCGGAGCCTGAGTGGGGTGGACGCTGTTTCTCCTCCACAACGTCCCTGGCCAAACAGGGTCCGCACTTCCCTTTGTAGACCGTGGCGACCGTCACTGCAAGGGTCCTTCAGGGCGAACCGAGCAGTGATCTGCCGGCGTTCCCGGTCACCGTCGGCGACGCCAGGCGCGCACGCCCCACCAGGTCGCGCCGGCGGCCGCCACGGCGCTGAGCCCGACACCCGCGGCGGTGACGGCGGCGCGGGACGGGGTGGGGATGCGGGCGCGCAGCGAGACGGGGTGCTCGAAGGCCAGCGAGGGCCAGCCGCGCTGGACGGCTTCCTTGCGCAGGCCCCGGTCGGGGTTGACGACGGTCGGGTGTCCGACGGCTTCGAGCAGCGGCATGTCGGTGACCGAGTCGGAGTAGGCGTAGCACTCGCCGAGGTCGTAGTCGTACTTGTCGGCGAGTTCGCGGGCGGCGACCGCCTTGTTCTCCGCGGAGCAGTAGAAGTCGACCTCGCCGGTGTAGCGACCCTCGGAGACGACCATGCGCGTGCCGGACCAGTGGTCGGCGCCGAGGAGCTTGGCGATGGGGGCGACGACCTCCTGGCCGGAGGCCGACAGCACGACGATCTCGTGGCCCTGGTCCTGGTGGTCGGTGATGAGCTGGGTGGCTTCCTTGTAGACGAGCGGGTCGACGATGTCGTGGAGGGTTTCCTCGACGATCGCGTTGACCTGGTCGATGTCCCAGCCGGTGCACAGCGACGTGATGTGCGCGCGCATCCGGTCCATCTGGTCGGCGTCGGCGCCGGCGAGCATGAAGACGAACTGCGCGTAGGCGCTCTTGAGCACCGCTCGGCGGTTGATCAGCCCTTCCTGGAAGAACGGGCGGCTGAAGGCGAGCGTGCTCGACTTGGCGATGATCGTCTTGTCCAGGTCGAAGAACGCGGCCACCCGGCGTCCGGAAGCTGCGGCGGGGTTCGCGGGCTCAGTCACGCCGACAGCATACGAGTCACGTCGACGTGGCATTTCCAGGCTGGTTCCGGCCATGTGCGCACGATCCTGGGCTGTTTGTCCGGTGGGGTGCATTGAGGGAGCGATTTTTCACACACCGTGTGGTTGTCGGAAGGTTGTTCGCCGTCCGGGTTGCTTTTTCTGCCACGAATGAATGGGTCAGGCCAGTTTGTCGGGCACTGAGAGCAAAGACGTTCCCTCAAATGGACGGGAGGCATTACTGGGGATCTGCGGGATACAGTGTGGGGAGTCCGGCATGACCGGACCAGTTCAGCTCGACCCCCCGGAGCTGAACTACGACGACCCCCGCCCCTCCCCCCTGGCGGGGGTCGTCTCGTGTCCGGATGCTCCCACCTGCGCGGAGTTCGTGCTCGCGCAACAGTCTTCGGGCGAGTGAAATGTGAATTGACTTCATTGCTAATGCGTCCCTTGTGTGACTCTTTCAGGGAAGACGAGTTATCCACAGCGAACGGGTTCATCCACAGATTTCAGAAATCGCTTGGCAGCCGACAGGGCCTCGGTCACTTTGGATAACGAGCGGCCATTCGCGGCACAACGCTCCTTCTTCCGGCCTATGCGGAAGTGGTTTGCCTCCGAAAAGTCCGATCCAGGGAGCCCGTCATGCCCGCGGCAGCACACTCGCCCGCCCCCGAGACCGCGCGCCCGCTGCTGGTGGTGCGCGACGCCGAACTGGCGGAGGAGGTCTCGCGGCTGGCCGCGGCCTCCGCCGGAACGATCGAGCGCGCGCCACGGCTGCTGCCCGCGGCGTGGCGCGCGGCGCCGCTGGTGCTGCTCGACGAGCCGACGGCCGCCGCGTGCGCCACCCACGGCCTGCCCCGCAGGCGGGGTGTCGCGCTGCTCTGCCGGACGACCGGCGAGCGGCTGTGGCGGACCGCGTTCGACATCGGTGCCGAGCGGGTGCTGGCCCTGCCCTCGGACGAGCACGAGCTGATCGAGCTGCTGGCCGACGCCGCGGACGCACCGGTCGGCGAGGGCCGCGTCCTGGCCGTGCTCGGCGGATGCGGCGGCGCGGGCGCTTCGGCGCTGGCCACTGCCGCCTCGGTGGTCGCCGCCCGCTCCGGCGGCCGGTCGCTGCTGGTCGACTGCGATCCGTTCGGCGGCGGCCTGGACCTCGCCGCGGGCATGGAGCGCGACGAGGGCGTGCGCTGGTCGGGCCTGTCGGTCGGCACCGGGCGGCTCGGCGCCGGAGCGCTGCGCGAGGCGCTGCCGAAGAAGCGGGTCGGACGCGGAGAGCTGGCCGTGCTCGCCTGCGACCGGGACCGGGCGCCGAGCGGGCTGACACCCGAAGGCGTGCGCGCGGTGCTCGGAGCCGGTCGCCGCTCCGGCGCGACCGTGGTGTGCGACCTCCCGCGCGGCCCGGCGCCGGGTGACTCCGACGAGTCGGTGCTCGGCGACGCCGAGCTCGTGGTCGTCGTGGTGCCCGCGGAGGTGCGCGCCTGCGCGGCGGCGGCGCGGGTCGTCGCCTCGGTGATCGAACGCGCGGGACACCGGGTGAGGCTGGTGGTGCGCGGACCGTCCCCGGGCGGCTTGCGACCACGTGACGTCGCGCGGGCCGCCGGCGCGCCGGTGCTCGCCACGATGCGACCACAACCGCGCCTGCCCGCCGCCGTCGACCGCGGTGACCTCGTCTCCGCGCTCAACCGCCGCAGCCCGCTGGCCGCGGCGGCCGGTGCCGTGCTGGCCGAGCTCGCCTCGGCGGAGTCACCGGTACCGCGCTGAACTCCTGTTGAAGCTCAGGCCGATCCCGTGCGATCGGCCATGTCGTCCTGCCGTTGTCGGCCGGTGAAGGGAAGGTCCGTGATGTCCGTGGATCGGGAACTGCTGGCACGGGTGCGAAACCGGCTGGTGGGCAACGGCTCGCCGCTGAACCCGGCAGCCGTCGCCGAGGCGGTCCGCGCCGAATCCGGCGGGCTGGTCGCCGACGCCGACGTGCTCGCCGCGCTGCGCGTCGTCCAGCAGGAGTTCTCCGGTGCGGGAGTGCTGGACCCGCTGCTGGACGATCCGGCGACCTGCGACGTGCTGGTCACCGCGCCGGAGAAGGTCTGGGTCGATCGGGGCGACGGGCTGCGGCCGACGCCGGTGCGCTTCGCGGACGAGGACTCCGTGCGCCGTCTCGCTCAGCGCCTGGCGATGTCCACCGGACGTCGGCTCGACGACGCCCAGCCGTGGGTCGACGCCTGGATGCCGCAGCGCGGCACCCGCGCGGTCCGGCTGCACGCGGTGCTGCCGCCGGTCGCCGGGGACGGGACCTGCATCTCGCTGCGGGTGCTGCGCCCGGCCGCGCACGACCTCACCGCGTTGCAGCGGGCGGGGACCTTCGACGAG
The DNA here is from genome assembly GCF_004349225.1 of Saccharopolyspora karakumensis. Classification (NCBI taxonomy): domain Bacteria; kingdom Bacillati; phylum Actinomycetota; class Actinomycetes; order Pseudonocardiales; family Pseudonocardiaceae; genus Saccharopolyspora; species Saccharopolyspora karakumensis. The sequence goes on along the minus strand of NZ_SMLA01000023.1, from coordinate 70,917 downwards.
CGCAGCGCCGCAGTGCTGCGCGAGATCGTGGCGCGCAGGCTCGCGTTCCTGATCACCGGTGGAACCGGCAGCGGCAAGACGACGCTGCTCGCGGCGATGCTCGGCGAGGTCGGGGACCGCGAGCGGATCGTGTGCGTCGAGGAGGCGGCGGAGCTGCGTCCCCGGCACCCGCACGTGGTGCGACTGCTGACCAGGCCGCCGAACGTGGAAGGCGCCGGTGAGATCGGCGTCCGCGAGCTGGTGCGGCAGGCGCTGCGGATGCGGCCGGACCGCCTGGTCGTCGGCGAGGTGCGCGGTGCGGAGGTGCGCGAGCTGCTCGCCGCGCTCAACACCGGGCACGACGGAGGCGGCGGCACGCTGCACGCCAACTCGCCGCGCGAGGTGCCCGCCCGGATGGAGGCGCTGGCCGCGCTCGGCGGGCTGTCCCGCGATGCCCTGCACAGCCAGCTCGCCGCCGCCGTGCAGGTCGTGCTGCAGGTGAGGCGCAGGCGCCTCGCCGCGATCGGGGTGCTGCACCGGTCGGGTGATCAGGTGACCGTGCGACCGGCCTGGGAACGCGAAACCGGTTGGGGCGTGGGCCGCGAGGAGCTGGCGGCGTTGCTGGAGTCCAGGGGAGGTGCGTTGCCGTGCTGATCACGAGCGCCCTGCTCGGCGCGGCCGGACTGCTGTGCTGGCCCGCGCTCACCACTCGTCACCGGCTCCCCGGACTCAGGCGCGCACCGCTGGGGTTGCCGAGGCCGAAACGCCTGCTGCCGCTGGCGACCGGTATCGCCGGGTTCGCCGTCGCGGGTCCGGCGGGCTCGTGCGCGGCGATCGCGCTGACCCTGCTCGCGGGCAGGTACGTCCGCGAAAACCGCGACGAGCGGCGGGAACTCGCGCTCGACGACGAGTTCGCCGAGGCGATGCGGCTGCTGGTCGCGCAACTGCGCGCGGGCGCGCACCCGGCGAACGCGGCCGAGGGCGCGGCGGCCGAAGCCGGGCCGGGCGTCGCCGCGCTCTTCCGGGACCTGGCGGCGACCGCCCGGCTCGGCGGCGACGTGTCCGCGCTGGCCGGGCGACCACGCGCGCCGGTGCGACGGCTGACGCGGGCCTGGGACCTGGCCGAACGGCACGGCGTCGCGCTGGCGGTACTGCTGGACAGCCTGCGCCGCGACGTCGAGCGGCGCACCGCCTTCCGCCGCGAGGTGACCGCGAAGATGGCCGGCCCGCGTGCCACGGCGGGGGTGCTCACCGGGTTGCCGGTGCTCGGGCTGGGCTTCGGGCAGGCCGCCGGTGCTTCGCCGCTCGCGGTGTTCGGCAGCGGTCCCGCCGGGCAGCTGCTCCTGCTCGTCGGCGTCGCCCTGCTGATCGCGGGGGTGCTGTGGAGCTCGCGCCTGACGAGGTCGGTGGTGGTGCGGACATGAGCCAGGTGTTCGCGCTGCTCACCGCGGCCGCAGCCGTGCTGCTGGTCCCCGTCGCCCCGACCCGCCACCGGCTGGGTCCGCATCGGCGCCCACCGGCGGCACGACGTCCCCGGCGCGAGGAGCGGGCCGACCCGCTGGTGCTCGCCGCCGGATGGGACCTGCTGGCGGCGGGGATGCGGGCCGGGCTGCCGGTGCCGGTGATCGTGCGCGCCGTCGCGGTCGAGGTCGACGGCACCGCCCGGCGGACGCTGAACGAGGTCGCCGACCACCTCGCCCTCGGCTCGGACGCCGCTGCCGGGTGGGAACCGGCGCTGCGCGACCCGGACACGGCCGAACTCGCCCGCGCCGCCCGGAGGACCGCCCGCACCGGCAGCGCGCTCGCCGACGTGGCGGCCGAGCTCGCCGACCGCGCGCGGGCGCGCAGCTCCGAGCTGGCGGAGGTGCGGGCACAGCGCGGTGCCGTGTGGATCTCGGCGCCGCTGGGGCTGTGCTTCCTGCCCGCGTTCCTGTGCCTGGGAGTGCTCCCGGTCGTGCTCGGCATGTTCGACCGGATCCCGATCAATCCACTGTAGACATAAGGAGAAGACGATGTGGAACCTCATCCGGCGGCTGCGGGTCGCGCTGACCGGCGACGACGGCATGTCCACGGCGGAGTACGCGGTCGGCACGCTCGCGGCCGTGGCCTTCGCGACCACCCTCTACGCCGTGGTGACCAGCGGCTCGGTCGAAGAGGCGTTGACCGGCCTCATCGAGCGAGGGCTGCAGGGGGCGGGGACGTGAACGATCGGGGCTCGGTGACCGTCGAGGCGGCACTGGGCGTCTGCTCGCTGATCGGCGTCTTCGGGTTGCTGCTGCTCGGCGGGATGGCGGTGCTGGACCAGCTCCGCTGCCAGGACGCCGCCGTCGAGGCCGCCCGCCTGCTCGCCCGGGGAGACGCGCCCCGGGCTGAGCGGGCGGTGCGCGCCATCGCGCCCGTCGGCGCGCACTACGCCCACGTGATCCGCGGTGACCAGGTCGAGGTGCTCGTCAGCGCGCACTGGCTGCGCGCCGACGCCGTCGCGATCCTCGAACCCGGGGAGGCAGGATGAACGACCGCGGTTCGGCGACGGTGCTCGCCGCGGTGCTGTCACTGGTCGTGCTGGTGCTGCTGGGGTGGCTCGTGCAGCTCGGCGCCGCCACCGCCGCCCGGCAGCGGGCCGAAGGCGCCGCCGATCTCGCGGCGCTGGCCGCTGCGGCTCACGTGATCGGTGGACCCGAACACGCCTGCGCGCAGGCCCGACGGGTGACCGGCGGGATGCGGACGCACCTGCTCACCTGCACCCTGACCGGTCGAGAGGTCCGCGTCGAGGTGGCGGGAGAGCTGGCCGGGCGGCAACCTCCGAGCGCACGGGCTCGCGCCGGACCGGCCCCGGTTGAGCCGCGCGTATCACGCGGGCAGTACGACGAGCGGTCGGCGAGCGGTCCGGTGGGCAGCGGAGCGGTCGGCGAAGCGCCACCGGCGCCGCTACCGGGCTTTCAGCGCGTGTGTTGAATCTTTCACGTTCGTCGTCGCCGAACGACCGGTCGTCGCACCGGGTCTGTACGCCCCGGGGCTGGATGACGTTTCTTTGAATGTGTGAGCGGCGAGCCCAGGTTCGCCACGAACCGAGGTCCACCCGACAAGGAGGTCGGGGGATCGGCCGGAACCCCGAAATCCGGCCGGTCGACCTCAAGGCGCAAGACGTCGCTCATCGCTGAACGAGGAGGCGGAGACAGATGCAATGGTCTGCGGAGAGGTGGCAGAGCGCCTTCCGCGGCGTCCCGGCCCACCCGGCCGGGCTGACCAGCAGCCGGATCGACCTGCGAGTGCAGGCAATCGACTTCGCGTCGCGTGGTTGGTCGGTGTTGCCCGGAACCTTCCCCCGAGATGGTGAGTGGCTCGGTCGCCGAGGCCGGCAGCTGCACGGCCCGACCCCCGTGCGGGCCGACTGGCAGGACGGCCTGGGGGCCGACCTGCACGAGGTCATGGCCTGGTGGGACGAGCACCCCTACAACCTGCTGCTCGCCACCGGTTACCAGGCCGACGCCATCGAGGTCGACATCGCGATCGGCAGGCGGGCGGCGAAGGTGCTGCGCGCCGGCGGATTCCCGGTGCCGATCGTGGCGACCCCGACCGGCAGCTGGTTCTTCCTGATGTCCCCTGGGGGTCGGCTCAACGGCGAGCTGGCAGAGGAGAGCGGAATCCGCTTGCACGGCAAGGGGAGTTGGGTTCCGCTGCCACCGTCGGTCTACCCGGGCGGTGCGGTGCACTGGAGGGTCAAGCCTGAGGTGTGCGCCTGGCAGCTGCCCAGCCCGGAGTTCGTCCAGGACGCGCTCCGGACCGCACTGGAGATCGACGACCAACCGGAGAACGTGGCGGAGGTTCTCGCAGCGAGCAGGTGATCCTGCGGCCGTGACGCACCGAACCGGCCCGGTTTCCGCGCCCAGGGCTCCCCGGCCCGACCGGTCACGAGATTCCCGCGAGCACGCACCAACCAGCCCCAGTGCTCATCGTGCCCGGTCGGGCGGCCCACCCGGACCGCCGGTGCTCCCCCGAAGCACGGCCGAAACCGCATCGAGAACAGCCACCGCCCCTGCCTTGTCCAGCGGTTCGTTGCCATTCCCGCACTTTGGCGACTGAACGCAGGACGGGCATCCGGCCGGGCAGTCGCAGGAAGCGATCGCTTCCCGCGTCGCGGCCAGCCATGGGACCAATGCGGCGAAACCGCGGTCGGCGAATCCGGCTCCACCCGGATGGCCGTCGTGCACGAACACCGTTGCCTCCCCGGTGTCGGCGTGCAGAGCGGTTGAGACCCCGCCGATGTCCCATCGATCGCAGGTCGCGAACAGCGGTAGCAGGCCGATCGCCGCGTGCTCGGCGGCATGCAGCGCGCCGGGGATGCGCGCCGGTTCCAGCCCGGCGCCCCCCGGCGCGCTGCCCATCAACAAGTCCTGACCGACCGTGTACCAGACGGCGCGCGTGCGCAGCGTCTGCGCGGGCAGGTCCAGCGGAACCTGGTCCAGCACCTCGCCGGTCGGTCGTTTCCGCAGGTAGCCGATGACCTGCGAGGTCACTTCCACCTCGCCCAGGTGCACGGTGACCCCGGCGCCGGTGTCGTGGCTCTCGACGGTGCGCAGCACGGAGATGTCCACGTCGTTGCGCGGCGAGGTCGTCCAGTCCGGGCTCTCCTCGTGGACCAGCGTGATCGCCGCGTCGAGGTCGAGCTCGTCGACGACGAAGGACTCGCCGCGATGCAGGTACACCGCTCCCGGATGCACCGTCGAGCAGGCGGAATCGGGGTCCACCGTGCCGAGCATGCGTCCGGATTCGCCTTCGACGACGGCGATCGGCGGGCCGCCGGAGCCGCGCAGCTCGACGGTGCGGTGCGGGCGTTCCCTAGCGGTCCAGAACCAGCCGTGCGGGCGTCGCCGCAGCACGCCGTCGGCGGTCAGCGCCTCGACCGCCCGCCGCGCGGGTTCGCCGCCGAAGATCTCGAACGACTCCTCGGTCAGCGGCAGCTCGGCCGCGGCGCAGGCCAGGTGCGGTTCCAGCACGTACGGGTTGGCGGGGTCGAGCACGGTCGCTTCGACCGGCCGGGACAGCACGGCGGGCGGGTGGTGCACGAGGTAGGTGTCCAGCGGGTCGTCGCGCGCCACGAAGACCACCAGCGCGCCGTCCCCGTCGCGCCCGGCGCGTCCGGCCTGCTGCCAGAACGAGGCGAGGGTGCCCGGGTACCCGGCGACGACCACGGCGTCGAGCCCGGAGATGTCGACCCCGAGCTCCAGCGCGTTGGTGGTGGCCACGGCCCGCAGTTCCCCGGTCAGCAGGGATCGTTCCAGTTCGCGCCGGTCCTCGGGCAGATATCCGCCGCGGTAGGCGGAGACCCGGTCCGGCAACGTCGAGTCCACTTCGGACAGCGCGCGTCGCGCGGCGAGCGCGGCGAGTTCGACGCCGCGCCGGGATCGGATGAAGGCCAGCGTGCGGGCGTCCTCGATGACCAGCTCGGTCAGGATCCGCGCGGCCTCGGAGCCGGCGTTGCGGCGGACCGGGGCGCCGTTCTCGCCGACGAGGTCGTCCAGCAGCGGCGGTTCCCAGAGCGCGACGGTGCGCGCTCCGCGCGGCGAACCGTCCTCGGTGATCGCCCGGCAGCAGGCGCCGGTCAGCCGTTCGGCGAGCTCGGCGGGGTCCGACACCGTGGCCGAGGCCAGCACGAACACCGGGTCCGAGCCGTAGCGGTTGGCGATCCGCCGGAGCCTGCGCAGCAGGAGCGCGACGTGCGAGCCGAACACGCCCCGGTAGGTGTGGCACTCGTCGATCACGACGTGCGTGAGCCGGCGGAAGAAGTGCGCCCAGCGCCCGTGCGACGGCAGCACGCCGAAGTGCAGCATGTCGGGGTTGGTGAAGATCCACCGCCCGTGCTGGCGCACCCAGTCCCGCTCGGCCTGCGGGGTGTCGCCGTCGTAGCTCACCGCGCGGAGCTCGGGGAGCTCCAGCTCGGAGATGCTGCGCAACTGGTCGGCGGCCAGCGCCTTGGTGGGGGAGAGGTACAGCGCGGTGGACTTGGGGTCGGCGAGCAGCTGCGAGATCACCGGCAGCTGGTAGACCAGCGATTTCCCGGACGCGGTGCCGGTGGCGACGACGACGTTCTCGCCGTCGTGCACCGCCTCGGCACCCTCGACCTGGTGGATCCACGGCTCGTCCGCGCCGCGCGCCTGGAACGCCTCGACGAGCCGGGGCGGTGCCCACTTCGGCCAGTCGGCGGTCTGGGCGGGCCGGGCCGGCCGGTGCTCGACGTGCGTCACGGGCGACTCGTCGGCCGGGATCCCGGCGAGGACGCGGCGGAGCAGCCGCTGTCCCTTGTCCTCCTCGCGCACGTCGTTCAGCCTTGCACAGCTCTGATCGGCGCCCGCACAGGTGTTCCCCTCCGCGAGTCGGCTCGTGTTCCACCTTCGGGGCAACTTCGGAGCGTGTTCCGGGAGGCGGGCCGGTCCACGCGGATCCCGCTGCGACGCGCCATACCTCATGTCACCCGATCGGTCCAAATCGAAATATGTCCGAACAGGGGATCAAGTGCCCCTCTGAATCGATCATTTGGTAACAGATCTGCACGTCGATACGAGTTGCGTATCACACCGTGAGGTAAGCCACTTGGGGTCTGAATAGACTCCCGATCCACGACGTCGCCACGGACGGCCAGCGAACGATCACAGGCCGTACCGGGCGGGGCCGCCTACCGCGCATCGGGGCCCGGTAAGAGCGTGCGGGGCCGCCGGTGTGAGAACCGAGCACAACCCAGGAGGACGGATGTCCCTGCTCACCCCGGTCCAGCATGGCTGGGCCCAGGGCGCTGCACCACCGAGCTCGCAGTCCCGGATGGACCTCGCCCAGCAAGCCACCGGAATCGAGCTCGCAGGCATCGACTACGCAGTCGTCGGTGTCGTGATGGTCATCGCCCTGGCCGCACTGGCCTTCGGCTACGTCCTGATCAAGGAGGTGCTCGCCGCAGGGCAGGGCACCGCGAAGATGCAGGACATCGCCAAGGGCGTGCAGGAAGGCGCGTCGGCGTACCTGAACCGGCAGTTCCGCACCTTGGCGATCTTCGCGGTCGTGGTGTTCCTGGTGCTGTTCGCGCTGCCCGCCGAGACCCTCGGCGAGCGCATCGGCCGATCGGTGTTCTTCCTGTTCGGCGCCGCGTTCTCAGCCGCCATCGGTTATCTCGGCATGTGGCTGTCCACCCGCGCGAACGTGCGCGTGGCCGCCGCGGCCCGCGAGCCCGGTGAGGGCCGCGAGAAGGCGATGCGCGTGGCGTTCCGCACCGGTGGCGTGGTCGGCATGATGACCGTCGGCCTCGGCCTGTTCGGCGCCGCTCTGGTGGTGCTGGTCTACGCGGGCGGTGCCCCGCGCGTGCTGGAGGGCTTCGGCTTCGGCGCCGCGCTGCTGGCGATGTTCATGCGAGTCGGCGGCGGCATCTTCACCAAGGCCGCCGACGTCGGTGCCGACCTGGTCGGCAAGGTCGAGCAGAACATCCCCGAGGACGACCCGCGCAACGCCGCCACCATCGCCGACAACGTCGGTGACAACGTGGGTGACTGCGCCGGCATGGCCGCGGACCTGTTCGAGTCCTACGCGGTGACGCTGGTCGCCTCGCTGATCCTGGGCACCGCCGCCTTCGGCGGGCACGGGCTGCTGTTCCCGCTGATCGTGCCCGCGATCGGTGTGCTCACGGCGGTCATCGGCGTCTACATCACCAAGGCTCGCACGGGCGAGAGCGCGCTGACCGCGATCAACCGCTCGTTCTACATCTCGGCGGGGATCTCGGCGGTGCTGTGCGCGATCGCCGCGATGCTGTACCTGCCCAGCACCTTCGCCGAGCTCACCGGCGTCTCCGAGGAGGTGCGCGCCACCCCGGGCAGCCCCGCGCTGGTCGCGCTGATGGCCGTGATCATCGGCATCCTGCTCGCCGTGGTCATCCTCAAGCTGACCGGCTACTTCACCGCCACCGAGCACCGCCCGGTCCAGGACGTCGGAAAGTCGTCGCTGACCGGTGCGGCCACGGTGATCCTGACCGGTCTGTCGGTCGGCTTCGAGTCCGCCGTCTACACCGCGGCGGTCATCGCCGCGGCCGTGTTCGGCGCGTTCCTGCTGTCCGGTTCGCTGCCGGTGGCGCTGTTCGCGATCGCGCTGGCCGGTTGCGGTCTGCTGACCACCGTCGGCGTCATCGTCGCGATGGACACCTTCGGCCCGGTCAGCGACAACGCGCAGGGCATCGCGGAGATGTCCGGTGACGTCGAGGGCGAGGGCGCGAAGATCCTCACCGAGCTGGACGCGGTGGGCAACACGACCAAGGCGATCACCAAGGGCATCGCCATCGCCACGGCGGTGCTGGCGGCGACGGCGCTGTTCGGTTCCTACACCGACGCCATCGGCGCCGCGCTGGCCGACGTGGCCGGCGAGCTGTCCACCTCGGAGTTCTTCGTCTACGCGCCGAACGTCCTGGTGGGCGTCGTCATCGGTGCCGCGGTCGTGTTCTTCTTCTCCGGTCTGGCGATCAACGCCGTGTCCCGCGCGGCCGGTGCCGTGGTCTACGAGGTGCGGCGCCAGTTCAAGGAGAAGCCGGGGATCATGGACGGCTCGGAGCGCCCGGAGTACGGCCGGGTGGTCGACATCTGCACCCGCGACTCGCTGCGCGAGCTGGCCACTCCGGGTCTGCTGGCGGTGCTGGCCCCGATCGCGGTCGGGTTCGGCCTGGGCGTCGGGCCGCTGGCCGGGTACCTGGCCGGAGCCATCGCCACCGGCACCCTGATGGCCATCTTCCTGGCCAACTCGGGTGGTGCCTGGGACAACTCCAAGAAGCTGGTGGAGGACGGCTACCACGGCGGCAAGGGGTCCGAGGCGCACGCGGCCACGGTCATCGGTGACACCGTCGGCGACCCGTTCAAGGACACCGCCGGTCCGGCGATCAACCCGCTGCTGAAGGTGATGAACCTGGTGTCGGTGCTGATCGCGCCGGCAGTGGTCTACTTCGCCGTCGGCGAGGCGGCCAACCCGGCGGTGCGGATCGGCATCGCGGTGGTGGCGCTCGCGGTGATCGTCACCGCTGTGGTGATCTCCAAGCGGCGTTCGACCGCGATCGCGGACGAGCCCGCGGACGACAAGACGATCAACGGCGCACCCGCCTAGATCGGCCTCGACGATGGGCGTCACCCGGTTCGGGTGGCGCCCATCGCCATGAGCAGGCCGATCGCTGCGACGGGTGACCCCGGGTTCACCGGGAGGTGTGGCGGTACGAGAGAGTCCGAGCGCACAGCGAGAGCTACTCCGATCCATGTGAGGAGTTCGCAATGAGGTTCCGTGCGACGTCCCTCGCGGCGCTCGCGGCCATCCCGCTGGCCCTGAGCGCCTGCGGTGCGGCACCAGCACCGACCCCCGAGCCCGCCCCGGCTCCGCCGAAGGCGGCAGGCCCGGAAGGCGTCGAGTGGGCAGGCCGGTTGTGCGGGCTGGTCAACGACTTCTCCGCGTCCCAGAAGAGCTTGCCCGCGGTGGACAAGAGCAACACCCAGGCGATGAAGAACTCGGTGATCGCCCGGCTCGACACGGCGAGCAAGACCGCTGATGGCACGGTTCGCGGGCTGCAGGAGCTGCCGCCGTCCCCGATCGAGGGCGGCGACCAGGTCAACCAGGGCATCCGCGACGGCTTCGTCCAGATCCGCGACGTCCTGGTGGGTGCCCGGGCCAAGGCCGACCAGGTCGACCCGAACGACAAGCAGAAGTTCACCGAGGGCATGACCGCCCTGCAGGCGGAGCTCCAGAAGAGCTCCCAGGTGGACCTCAACAGCAAGTTCGGCGCCCTGGAGAAGAACCAGCAGCTCGCCGCCGCGGCCAAGCAGGCCCCGGGCTGCCAACCGTTCTTCAACCCGGCCCCGGCCCAACCGGCTCCGGGTCAGCCGGCCCCCGCTCAGCCCGGCCAACCCCAGTAACGACCCCCACCTGCGTGGACGTCACGATCTCAATGGAAATCAGGAACCGGATCTCAGTGGAGTTCCGCACCCCGATTTCCATTGAAATCGTGTCCACCAGGCGTCGGGGCTCAATCGATCGGGTTACGTTGGTGGATAATCTCGAACTGCTGTTCTAGCATCCCGATCGTGGGCCAGCTGTCCTTCTACTCGGCAGAGGCTCGGCGGGCTGACGTCGCCGACCTCGCGGGCATGCTGTGCGGACCCGGTCAGGCCGTGGGGTTCGGCCGCGGGACCGCGGCGCGGCTGTCGGTGGTCGTCGACGCCGAGTGGCGCGCCCGCTGCCTGCTCGCCGCCTGCTCCGAGCGAGGGGTGCAGGCCGAGCTCGGCCGCTCCGACGAAGGGCGGCCGCTGGTCCGCACCGCGTTCCGCTCCGATCTCACCGGCTTGGCCGCGCACTGGCTGCGCGGCGCCGTGAAGTCTGTACCGTCGGGATTCGTGCCGGACGGCTGGGCGCTGCGGATCTGGGCGCTCGCGGCCGGCGCGGCGGACCACAACGGCTACCGCCTCGGGCTCGACCCGCACGCTCCCGACACGCACGAGCCGCTCGCGGAAGCGCTCCGCGGCTGCGGGCTGCCGACCAAGACGGTCGGCGTCAGGGCGGGCGGACCGGCCCTGCGGGTGACCGGTCGCAGGCGCCTGGCCAGGCTCGCCGAGCTGGTAGGACCGCTGCCCGATGGTGCGATCGAGGGAATGATTCCGCTCGTCTCCTGAGCGGGTTGACGCACATCACGCCAGGTCACGAAACGGAACACCTGGGTAACCCGATACGTTCGTACAACAAGACGTCGACGAATATCGACGTGTTATATGCAACCCTGTGCCTTCCCGGTGCGGCACGGCCAACCGTGCGGCGCGCACACTCCAGGGACACGAACGGATGGGCGCCGGGTGCAAGGGATGCTTCCGGAAGAAGAGAGCAGGTAAGCGTTGGCTGGGTCGACACGAACGAAGAAGGCCGGCGGCGGGGCCGGTCGGGCTTCGGGGTCTCCCAACGGGAACGGCTCCGCTACCCGGCGCTTGGTGATCGTCGAGTCACCGGCGAAGGCCAAGAAGATCGCCTCCTACCTCGGCTCTAACTTCATCGTGGAGTCCTCGCGTGGGCACATCCGCGATCTGCCGCGCAACGCCAAGGACGTGCCCGAGAAGTACAAGGGCCAGGCGTGGGCGCGACTGGGTGTCGACGTCGAGAACGACTTCGAGCCGCTGTACCTGGTGAGCGCCGACAAGAAGTCGACGGTCACCGAGCTCAAGGACGCCCTCAAGCAGGTCGACGAGCTCTACCTCGCCACGGATGGTGACCGCGAGGGCGAGGCCATCGCCTGGCACCTGCTGGAGACCCTCAAGCCGAAGGTCCCGGTCCGCCGGATGGTCTTCCACGAGATCACCGAGTCCGCCATCCAGGCCGCCGCCGCCAACCCGCGCGACCTCGACCAGGACCTCGTCGACGCCCAGGAGACCCGCCGCATCCTGGACCGCCTCTACGGCTACGAGGTCAGCCCGGTGCTGTGGAAGAAGGTCATGCCGAAGCTCTCGGCGGGCCGCGTGCAGTCCGTGGCGACCCGCGTCGTCGTCGAGCGCGAGCGGGAGCGCATCCGCTTCGTCTCCGCCGAGTACTGGGACATCGCCGCGACCATGGACGCCGGCCCGGACGCCTCGCCGCGTCGCTTCGGGGCCCGCCTGGTCTCGGTGGACGGCGCCAAGCTCGCCACCGGCCGCGACTTCGGTCCGGACGGGCGGCTGAAGAACTCCGACACCAAGGTCCTCACCGAGGCCGAGGCCCGGCAGCTCGCCGGGGCGCTGACCGAGGCCCAGCTGCGCGTCTCCAGCGTCGAGGAGAAGCCCTACACCCGTAAGCCCTACGCGCCGTTCATGACCTCCACGCTGCAGCAGGAGGCCAGCCGCAAGCTGCGCTTCTCGGCGGACCGCACGATGCGCACCGCGCAGCGGCTGTACGAGAACGGTTACATCACCTACATGCGCACCGACTCCACGACGCTGTCGGAGACGGCGATCGCGGCGTCGCGCAACCAGGCCCGCGACCTCTACGGCGAGCAGTACCTCTCGCCGCAGCCGCGTCAGTACAACCGCAAGGTCAAGAACGCGCAGGAGGCGCACGAGGCGATCCGCCCGGCGGGCGAGAGCTTCCGCACCCCCGGCGAGGTCGCCAACGAGCTGTCCAACGACGTCGACGGCTTCAAGCTCTACGAGCTGATCTGGCAGCGCACCATCGCCTCCCAGATGGCCGACGCGAAGGGCACGACGCTGTCGGTGCGCATCAGCGGCACCGCCAGCAGCGGTGAGGAGTGCACCTTCGCCGCGTCCGGTCGCACGATCACCTTCCCCGGCTTCCTCAAGGCCTACGTCGAGGCCGTGGACTCCGAGGCCGGCGGTGTCGCCGACGACGCCGAGTCGCGGCTGCCGCAGCTCGCTCAGGACCAGCCGATCACGGCGCCGGAGCTGGAGCCCGACGGGCACACCACCAACCCGCCGCCGCGCTTCACCGAAGCGAGCCTGGTCAAGACGCTCGAAGAGCTGGGCATCGGCCGCCCGTCGACGTACGCGTCGATCATCAGCACCGTGCAGGAGCGCGGCTACGTGTGGAAGAAGGGCTCGGCCCTGGTTCCCTCGTGGATCGCGTTCGCCGTGGTGGGGCTGATGGAGCAGCACTTCGGCAGGCTGGTGGACTACGACTTCACCGCCGCGCTGGAGGACGAGCTGGACGGCATCGCGGAGGGCCGCGAGGAGCGGACCCGCTGGCTGGCCGGCTTCTACTTCGGCGGCGAGGTGGGTCCGGAGGACTCGATCGGCCGCGCCGGCGGGCTCAAGAAGCTGGTCGGTTCGTCGGTGGAGGAGATCGACCCGCGCGCGATCAACTCGATCCCGATGTTCGACGACGAGGACGGGCGCACCATCTACGTCCGCGTCGGCCGCTACGGGCCCTACCTGGAGCGGACGCTCCAGGACGAGACGGCGCAGCGGGCGAACCTGCCCGACGACCTGCCGCCGGACGAGCTGACGGTGCAGATCGCCGAGAAGCTGTTCGCCACTCCGATGGAGGGCCGCAGCCTGGGCACCGACCCGGAGAGCGGTCACGAGGTCGTCGCCAAGGAAGGGCGTTTCGGTCCGTACGTGACCGAGGTGCTGCCGGAGGGCGACAAGTCCAAGCCGCGCACGGGCAGCTTGCTCAAGTCGATGTCGCTGGACACCGTGACGCTCGACGACGCGCTGAAGCTGCTGTCGCTGCCGCGCGTGGTGGGTACCGACCCGGAGTCGGGCAACGAGATCACCGCGCAGAACGGCCGCTACGGCCCGTACCTGAAGAAGGGCACGGACTCGCGGTCGCTGGAGACCGAGGACCAGATCTTCTCGATCACCCTCGACGAGGCGCTCAAGATCTACGCGCAGCCCAAGCAGCGGGGCCGCCGTGCCGCCGTGCCGCCGCTGCGCGAGCTGGGCGAGGCCCCGGACACCGGCAAGGCCCTGGTGATCAAGGACGGCCGCTTCGGCCCGTACGTCACCGATGGCGAGACCAACGCGTCGCTGCGCAAGGGCGACGCGGTGGAGGAGCTGTCGATGGACCGCGCCGTGGAACTGCTGGCGGAGCGCAGGGCCAAGGCTCCGGCGAAGAAGAAGGCACCGGCGAAGAAGTCGACGTCGTCGAAGTCGACCGCGTCCAAGAGCACGACGGCGAAGAAGACCACCGCGTCGAAGTCCACCGGCACCAAGACCGCGGCGTCGAAGTCCACTGGCACCAAGACGGCGGCCAAGAAGTCGACGTCGTCGAAGTCGACCACCTCGAAGTCCTGACCGCGGCGTCGGTGCGGCATCGTAGAGTCGTGACCCGATAGCTCGGCACGAGGGAGTTGACGCGATGCGCACCGGCGCTCCGGAGGTACCCGCGACCGGGGTGTGGGCGGAGGTCGTCGGCCAGCCCGACGCCGTCGGCACCCTGCACGCGGCGGCCGACGCGGCGCGTCGGCAGGTCCGGGGTGAGCAGGTCCCGCCGGGTGCGATGACGCACGCGTGGTTGTTCACCGGCCCGCCGGGGTCCGGTCGTTCGATCGCGGCCCGTGCCTTCGCCGCAGCTCTGGAGTGCGAGGACCTCGCGACTCCCGGATGCGGGCAGTGCACCGCCTGCCGCACGGTCCTGCACGGCACCCACGCGGACGTGAAGCTCGTGGTGCCGGAGGGCCTGTCGATCTCGGTGGCGGAGATGCGCGCGCTGGTGCAGGCCGCCGCGCGGCGCCCGAGCACCGGGCAGTGGCGCGTGGTGCTCATCGAGGACTCCGACCGGCTCACCGAGGGCGCGGCGAACGCGCTGCTCAAGGCGGTCGAGGAGCCGCCGCCGCGCACGGTGTTCCTGCTGTGCGCCCCGTCGGACCACCCCGAGGACGTCTCGGTGACGATCCGCTCGCGGTGTCGCGTCCTGCAGCTGCGCACGCCGCTGTCCCGCGCGATCGCCGACGTGCTGCGCGAGCGCGACGACATCGAACCGCAGCTGGCGGAGTGGGCCGCGGAGGTCTGCGGCGGGCACATCGGCCGCGCCCGGCGGCTGGCCACCGACGAGCTGGCCCGCGAGCGCCGCGAGTCCGTCCTGCGCATCCCGCTCGGCCTGCAGCGCTTCGCCGACGTGTTCACCGCGGCGTCCGGGCTGGTCAAGCTGGCCGAGACCGAGGCGGTCACGGCCAACGAGGACCGCAACGAGTCCGAGCGCGAGGAGCTCAAGACCGCGATGGGCGCGGGCGGGACCGGCAAGGGCACGGCGTCGGCGACCCGGGGCGCCAACGCGGCGTTGAAGGAGCTGGAGAAGCGCCAGAAGTCCCGCGCCACCCGCTCCCAGCGGGACGCCCTGGACCTGGCGCTGGTGGACCTGGCCGGTTTCTACCGGGACGTCCTGGTGACCCGCACGGGTTCGCAGGCGGTCCTCAACCACCCGGATTTCGCCCGCGCTTCGGCGAAGGCGGCTGCGGAGTGGACGTCGGAGTCCACCTTGCGCCGCCTGGAAGCGGTCCTGGAATGCCGCACGGCCCTGACGCAGAACGTCAAACCGCTGATCGCCGTCGAGGCCATGCTCGCCACCCTGTTCACCGGGTGATCAGCTGATCAGTGCTTCGCGTGCCTGCGGGGAAGTGCGGCGACGAGGATCGAGCCGAGGAGCAGCAGTCCCGCGCCGGTCCAGAAGATCGGGACCGAGAAGTAGCTGCCGCTGGTCAGCGCGAGCGGTGCGGTGCGCGCCTGCTGGTAGCCGGCCGGTGTGGCCTCGGCTCCGCCCGCGGCGCCGGCGACCGGAGGATCGCAGCGGACGCCGCCCGCGGGAGCCGCGGCGCGCGCGACCTGCTCGCCGAAGGAGATCTGGGCCAGCGCGGTGGGCAGTCCCAGCTCGGTGCCGTCGAGCAGCTTCAGGTCGAAGAGCCTGGTGGTGCCGCGGATCTCGTTGCCCATCGCCTCCTGCTTGAGCTCGCCGAGGCTCAGCCGCAGCACGCCGAGGTCCAGGACCCGCTTGTCCAGGCCGGGAATCGCGGGGATCGGCACGTCCGCGGTCGGGTTCGCCGCGTCGAGCACGGCGATCTCCCGGCCGTCCTGGCTGATGCGCAGCACCGGGGCGGTGTGGTCGACGCGGGTGGTGGCGGGGTCGCCGGTCGCGGTGGCGACCACCACCGGCCGTCCGACGACGTCGACCGAGATCTCCTGCGGCGAACCGCTGAACAGCTTCACCTGCGAGATCTGCAGCTCCGACGTCGAGGTGACGGCCTTGCCGGTCTGCCCGGGGACGTCGGCGAGCCGCACGCTGGAGCGCGCCTCGGCGATCGACGGGACCTCCAGCACGGAACCGCCCAGCCCCGGGATCTGGTTGAGCGCCGAACCGGAGGCCATCGAGTAGCGCGCCTCGGACAGCGGAGCCACCCCGCACGGCCCGGTCTCCTGGTTCCACCGCGCGTGCACGGTGCCGTTCAGCCCGCTGAGCCTGACCAGCTGGTCGGCGGGGGACGACGGCGGCGCCAGTGCGCTGGTGGTGGGCGATTCGTGGTCGGACAGCGCGTTCTGCGAGAGACCGCCGGGGACCTGCGGGACGTGGCCCATGATGCCGACGCCGAACGGTGAGGCCTCGGCGACGGAGTGCTCGTGGGCGAGGTAGGCCTCGGAGTTCACCTGTGCCACGGCACGGCCCATGCCGGCTTCGAGCACGGCCTGCTTGGGCAGCTTGCTCTCGAACTCGGGGTCGTTGAAGAACGCGTCGCCGGGTGCGGTCGCGGGCAGCAGGCGCACGATCCCGAGCATCGTCCCCGCCTCGCCGATGACCGGCCGCGGGATGTCCTCCTGCACGCGCCCGGGAGGTTGGCCCGGGTTCTGCGGCTGCGGCGTCGGCGTCGTGGGGTACGCGCTCTGCGCGAGAGCTGCGGGCATCGACATCCCGGCGATCGCCGTGGTGACCGCCGCGCAGGCGCACAGCCGACGAAAGGCGCGCATCCGACATCCTCCGTGATAGGCGTCACTGCCTCGGTGGATGTATCAACGATCACGACGACGTTCGGTGACGCCTGGGTCACATCCGGCTGACCGCGGCGAGCGGGATCTCGCCGGAACCCCGCGGGACCAGCCGCAACGGCAGGGACAGCGGTGCCTCGGTGGCGGCGGATCCGTCGATCTGCTTGAACAGCTCCTCGGTCGCGGTCCGGGCGACCGCCGCCGGGTCCTGGTCGACTACCGTGACCGCCGGGTAGAGCGAGTCGGCCATCGGGAAGTCGCCGAAGCTGACGAACGCGATGTCGGTCCGGCCGCGAGCGTGCAGCGCGGGCACGACGCCGAGGGAGCAGCGGGCGTTGGAGGACAGCACCGCGGTCGGCGGGTGCTCGGAGCGCAGCAGCTCGTCCAGCGCGCTGCGCGCTTCCGCCGCGCTGGAAATGCCTGTTTTGACGAGGTCTTCGCGCACTCCGACGCGGGATTCGGCCATGGCGCTGCGATATCCGCGGACCCGCTCGGCGGTGGTGTAGACGTCGGGACGGTCGCCGATCAGCGCGATCTCGGTGTGGCCCGAGTGCAGCAGGTGCTTGGTCGCGGCCTGCGCGGCGCCGAAGTCGTTGCCGAGCACGGTGGCGCCGAGCCCGTCGGGCCGGGACGGGCGGTCGACGAACACGACCGGGGTCTGCCCCGCAGCCGCTCGCAGGTAGCTCTGGTCCCCGCTGACCGGAACCATGATCAGGCCGGACACCTGCCGCTGGAGCAGGCTCTGCACCAGCTTGTGCTCGCGTTCCGGGTCGCCGCCGACGCTGGAGGCCAGCACGACGTGGCCGCGCTGCAGGGCGTGCTCCTCGATGACGCTGGCCATCGTGGCGAAGAACGGGTCGGACAGCGATTCCAGCACCACACCGATGGCCTCGTCGCGTCCGACGCGCAGCGAGCGGGCGTGGAAGTTCGGTCGGTAGTTGAGCTCGTCGATGGCGGCCTGCACCTGTTCGCGGGTGGCCTCGGAGACCCCGGCGGCTCCGTTGATCACGCGGGAGACGGTCTTCGGGCTCACTCCGGCCGCAGCGGCCACGTCGTAGAGCGTGGCGTTGCCTGTGCGCACGCCTGCTCCCTTCCGCTCGGGCAGTGCCGGTCGAGCTCGGCGAGTTGTTCGGCCATCGGCGTTGTCGCATCGACTCTAACGTGCTGCGCGACCGGCTCGATCGGCCGCGTGGCCAGCAGTTTCGCCGGATCGTCCAGCTTGGCGCAGTCGCGCGCCGCGGCCCGCCCGCGCATCCTGGTCACGATCACCGCCGGCGGGCAGTCCACCCACACCAGCAGCGGTTCGGCACCTGCTGCGCGGAGCCGCCCGGCGACCGCGGACCACCGGTGCGGGTCGGCGCGCTCGGCGGTGAACGGGGCGACGAGCACCGCCGAGGTGCCGACCCGCAGCGTGTCGGCGGCGGTGCCGAGAAGCGCCGCGTAGCGGGCTTCCCGGACCTCCGGGTCGTCCAGGCGGGTGCCGAACCGCTCGGTCAGCGGGCCGGTGATCACGTCGAGGTCGAGCAGGGCGGCCGAGTACCGCTCGGCCGCCGCTGCGCCCAACGTGGTCTTGCCGCTGGCCGGTTCGCCGGAGATCAGGAGCGCGACCGGGGTCACTTCCGCGCCCTCGCCCGCAGGATCTCCTCGACCTCTTCCAGCGTGCGGTTGCGGGTCTCCGGCAGGTACTTCTTCAGGTAGAAGAAACCGATCAGGCCGAAGGCCGCGTAGAGCCAGAACAGACCGCTGGGGGTGAACGCCTCGAACGCGCTCAGCACCGTCAGCGAGATGATCAGGTTCAGGCCCCAGTGCGTGAACATCCCGAAGCTGCCCGCCTTGCCGCGCAGCGCGGTCGGGAAGATCTCGCTGTTGATCAGCCACATCGCCAGACCGATGCTGGCGGAGAACATCGCCTCGTAGATGATCAGGAAGGCCACCAGCGCCACCGCCCAGACACCGCTGAGGTCGGTGGCGGCGTAGAGCAGGCCGATGACGACCAGCGACACGACCACCCCGCCGAGGCCGACCAGCAGCAGCGGCCGCCGCCCGACCCGGTCGATCAGCAGCAGGCCGACCAGCGTGAACGCGACGTTGGCGACGCCGATGCCCACCGAGGACAGGATCGCCGCGGATTCCCCGAAACCGGCCTTGGTCAGCAGCGTCGGCGCGTAGTAGGTGATCGCGTTGACGCCGACCAGCTGGTTCACCGCGGCCACCCCGATGCCGAGGTAGATCGCCGGCCGCAGCGAGGGCCGGAGCACGTCTCGGTAGGTCACGTTCCGCTCGGCGGTGACCGCTGAGGACAGCGCGGTCAGCTCCGACTCGACGCGGTCGGCGCCGACCACCTTGCCGAGCACGGCTCTCGCCTCGTCCAGGCGGCCTCGGGAGACCAGCCAGCGCGGGCTCTCCGGCAGCCTCAGCAGACCGACGAACATCAGCAGCGACGGCACGGCCGCCAGCCCCAGCATCCACCGCCAGGCCGCGGCGTCGGCGAGCAGGAACCCCGCCAGGTAGGAGAACAGGATGCCGGAACTGATCATGATCTGGTTGATCGAGACCAGCCGGCCGCGGCTCTCCGGCGGCGCGATCTCCGCGATGTAGGCGGGCACCGACAGCGAGGCGGTGCCGATCGCGAAGCCGAGCAGCAACCGAGAACCCAGCAGCGTAGGCAGGTTCGGCGCCACCGCCGAGATCACCGCGCCCACGGTGAAGACCAGGCTGGTGATCGACAGCGTCCGGCGGCGGCCGAGGTTGTCCGCGACGATACCGCCGACCGCGACACCGACGATCGCACCGACGAGCAACGACGCCACCACGATCTGCTGCCACATCTCGGAGAGCTGGAACGCCGGGGCGATGTAGAGCAGCGCTGCGGAGATGACACCGGTGTCGTAGCCGAACAGCAGGCCGCCGAGCGCGGCGACCGCGGTGGCGCCGACGACGGCTCGTCTCGCGGTGGCGGGGGTGGGCGGGGTGACCGGTGTGGTGACCACGGTCGGACCTCATCTCTCCGGCTTCCTTGCCGGTGAAGTTCCTCTTCCTCTGGGTTTTCGGGGTGCTCAGTCGTCGGCGATGGCGGTCCAGGGCGTGGCCCTGCCGTCGATGGCGGCGGCGCAGGCGTCCAACCGGCGCCGGGCGGTGTCGGACAGGAAGGGGCGTCGCTCGGACGGCTCCAGCGCCACCGCGTCCTTCCAGAACGCGCGCCCCGCGATGAATCCCGAGGCACCGCCCTCGTCGCACGAGATGCGCAGCACTTGCTGGAACTCCTCGAACCCGACGCCGGCGGAGAGCACCACCCACGGCACGGTGACGGCTTCGGCGATCCGGCGGCACGCCTCGGCCGAGCCCGGGTACTCCAGCTTCAGCAGGTCGGGCTTGAGGTCGTTGAGCGCGCGAGCGGCCTCGATGATCGCGTCGGCGCGGGACTCGGGGGTGAGCTCGGTTTCGCCGGGCAGCCGGTAGATCAGGTTCTCCACCACCGAGGGGACCCCGTCCGCGCGGCAGTCGGCGACGACCTGCGCGGTGGCGTCCAGCGCCTCGGCGGACACGTCCCGCCCGCCGAGCGAGCGGTCCCGGTCGGCGCGCAGCTGGACGAGGAACTTCACCGCGTGGCCGCCCATGTCGCGCACCCACGCGGCGTTCTGCGCGGGTTCCCGCCGGGTGAGCGGTTCGTCGCCGAACTTGCCGCGCTCGGACGGTTCCGCGGCCACGGCCAGACCGGCGCCGGGGGCGAGGTTGCCGTCCGCGATCGCCGCGGGAACGCCGAAGTCGGGGTCGACGAGCAGGCCGCTGGCGCTCGGCGAGAGCCCGGCGATGACGTCTCCCTTGAAGGTGCGCAGCACGTCGTCGTCGACCGGCTGGCCGGCGGCGGTGAACATGCGGCGCAGGGTGTTGCGCTGGTCGAGGGCCACGATGGCGAAGGTGCCGTCGGATCGCGCGATGTCGGCGAGGGTCACAGCTGAACTCCTGCGGTTGTGAGGGTGTTTCCGGAGAATTGGCGGGCGATGTCCACTGCGGACACCCCGGTCTCGCCTGCGGCGGACCGGGCGGCCTGCGCGGCGAAGAGGGCGGCGCCGTAGGCGCTGGGCTGGTCGACCCGGGCGTACTCGACGGCGGGCAGGCTGCGCTGCTTGGCGGCGCGGAAGCTGCGCATCCGCGTCCACCCGCCTGCGGCGGTGACGTGCTCGTGCGGCCCGGCTTCTGCCGACATCAGCTCGATCACCGCGTCCGTCTCGGCCATCGCGTGGTCCAGGGCCGCCGACCAGGTCGTCAGGGGCGTGACGTCGGATCCGACGAGCTGGACCGAGACGTCCTCGCTGCGCGCGTGCGCACCGCTGATCACGACCGAGCCCGTCGAGCCGTGACTCGCGAGGGCCTGCTCGTCGAGCTCCGCTCGCGCTCGCTGGTCCTGGCGTCCCAGCAGCGCGAGGACGCGGTCCAGCAGGAGTCCGCCGCGGGTGCCGCCGAGCAGGATCCAGCGGTCCGGCAGCACGTGCGCGCCCTGCGCGACGCCGTTCGCCGTGAGCCGCCGGCGCTGGTCGTCGCGCAGCGGAGCGGACACGACGCGCAGCACGGCTTCGGAGGTGCCGCAGGAGTCGAAGAGGTGCTCCCCGTGCCAGACGCCGCTGGCGACCGAGGCGACCGGGTGGTCGTGCCCGGCGACGGTGATCACCGCTCCCCGGACGGCGTCGGGGACGCCCGGGTGGTCGACCCGGCCGATCGGGGTGCCCGCGGTGGTCAGCGGCGGGAGCGCGGAGGTCGGCAGGCCGAGCTGCTGGAACGCCGGTTCCCACGGTCCGCGGGTGCCCTGGTCGAGCAGACCGGTCCGGGAGGCCAGCGAGGGTTCGGTGACGGCCTCGCCGCCCAGCGCCGCGGCCACGAGCTCGGGCACGTTGAGCCACTTCTCGGTGAGATGCGGCGAAATCCCTTGCGCGGCGAGCCAGTTCAGCTTCGCGAACGAGCACAGCGGGCTCAGCGGCAGACCGGTGTGCCCGCTGAAGGAGTCGACGAGTTCGTCGGGCAGCAGCGCCAGCTCCTCGACGCCGCGCTGGTCGAACCACGCGATGACGGGGTGCAGCGGGTCCCGGTTGCGGTCGAGCAGCACGCCGGACTCGGCCATGCCGGTGATGGCGACGCCCACGACGGTCAGCCGCCGCGCGGATTCCTCGGCCACTCGCACGGCCCCCGACAGCGCGGACAGCACGCGGTCGAGGAGCGCGTCGACGGGCAGTTCGCTGCCGCCGCCCGCGCATCGGTGCCAGTCGGTGGCCGTTCGTCGGACGCTCAGCGTCACACCGCTCAGATCGGCGACGAGCGCCTTGATCTCGGTGCTTCCCACGTCGATGCCCACGACCGCCTCGGTCGTCGCGAAGCCCACCACGGCACCTCCTCGCTGCTCGCGCGGCCGCTCCGCCGCTCTCGGAGGCCACTGAACAGGGTGGTGGACATCGATGTCAAAGCTTTTTCGATACAGTTCGGACATCGATGTCAAACGCGAAGGCCGGGGGGTCGCGAGGGGCTCCGGATCAGGCCAGCTACACTTGTCCGCGCACTGCCGCCTTAGCTCAGTCGGCCAGAGCGACGCACTCGTAATGCGTAGGTCAAGGGTTCGATTCCCTTAGGCGGCTCAGCGGTGACCGGCCACCTCCCGAGAAATCGGGAGGTGGCCGGTTTCGTTTCGCCCCGCCCGGTAGGTTCGGCGGGTGGAATTCGTGCCGCTCGCCTCGCTGCTCGGTGTCGTGATCGTGGAGTTGGGCATGGTGCTGACTCCCGGGCCCAACATGGTCTACCTCGCATCCCGAGCGACCTCGCAGGGTCGGCGTGCCGGGCTCGTGTCGTTGGCCGGGGTGGGGCTTGGGTTCCTCGTCTACCTGGTCGCCGCCGCTGCCGGGCTGTCGGCGCTGTTCGTGGCGGTGCCGGAGGCGTACCACGTGGTGAAGCTGCTGGGAGCGGCCTACCTCGCGTGGATGGCGTGGCAGGTCCTGCGACCCGGCGGCGGATCGCCGTTCGAGCTGCGCGATCTGGTGGCGCGTTCGACTGCCCGCCTGTTCGGCACGGGTCTGCTGACGAACCTCCTGAACCCCAAGATCGCGCTGCTGTACACCGCGCTGATCCCGCAGTTCGTCGATCCCGCGCTGGGTGCGACGTGGTGGCAGTTCCTCCAGCTCGGCATGGCGCAGATCGTCGTCGCCGTGACCGTCAACGGCCTCATCGTCCTCACCGCCGCCGCGCTCGCCGGGTACCTGGCCCGGCATCCCCGCGTGCTCCGCGCGCAGCGCATCACCTCTGGCACCCTGTTGGGCTTCTTCGCGGTCAAGATGGCCACCAACCGCCCCGGCTGAGCCAGACCCGCGCGGGAGCCGCTCCGACGGCGAAGACCGCAGGCCACCCCCAGTGACCTGCGGTTCTTCTCCGTGCGGGACCTGCGGATCGTTGATCCCGAAGTCCTGGGCGACATGACGGCGTGCTCGTGCCCGGCGTCGTCGGGGCTCAGCCGCCGGTGAGAACCGGCGCCTGCGACGGTCTTCGTCCGTAGGACGCAGCGGCCACGACGAAGGTTGTTCGCGCGCCTCCATCTTTCTCCTGCCGGTCTGCGGTGCTGCTGAGCGGCCCGCGCCTGGTGTTGGGGCGGCTATCGTGTGGCGGCCGGGCGTGCGAGGGTGCTCCGTGCGGGGCGCGCCCGGGAGGGTTCGACAGCGGCATCCGTGGAGGTCGGGATGGTTGTGCGGTTCGAGGACGTCGTCGCCGCAGCCGAGCGGTTGGAGGGGGTCGCCCACCGGACTCCCGTGCTGCGGTCCCGGTTGATCGATGAGCAGCTCGGGGCGGAGGTCTTCTTCAAGGCCGAGAACTTCCAGCGGATGGGGGCTTTCAAGTTCCGAGGGGCCTTCAACGCCGTGTCGAAGCTGTCGGAGGAGCAGCGCCGGGCCGGGGTGGTGACCTACTCGTCCGGGAACCACGCCCAGGCGATCTCGTTGGCCGCTGGGCTGCTGGGCGTGCCCGCGACGATCGTGATGCCGCACGACGCTCCGGCGTCGAAGGTGGCCGCCACCAGCGGTTATGGCGGCAAGATCGTGCGCTACGACCGCTACTCCGAGGACCGCGAGGAGATCGGGAACGCCCTGTCCCGCGAGCAGGGGCTGACGCTCATCCCGCCCTACGACCATCCGGACGTGATCGCCGGGCAGGGGACCGCGGCCAAGGAGCTCTTCGAGGACGTCGGGGAGCTCGACGTCTTGTTCGTGCCGCTCGGCGGGGGAGGGCTGCTGTCCGGGACGGCCTTGGCCACCAGGGCTTCGTCGGCGAACTGCCTGCTGCACGGGGTCGAGCCGGAGGCCGGCGACGACGGGCTGCGCTCGCTGCGCAGCGGCGAGATCGTGCACATCGACACGCCCCGGACCATCGCCGACGGGGCGCAGACGCAGCACCTCGGCGCGCACACCTTCGAGATCATCCGGCGGGACGTCGACGACATCCGGACCGCGAGCGATGCCCAGCTCGTCGAGGCGATGAAGCTGTTCGCGACCTACCTGAAGATCGTCGTCGAACCCACCGGGTGCCTCGGGTTCGCCGCCGCCCGACAGGCCGCGCCGGAGTTCGAGGGCAAGCGGATCGGTGTGATCATCAGTGGCGGCAACGTCGACCTGGAGCGCTATGCGAGTCTGCTGGGTAGCTAAGAATCAGTCACGTGACTTAAGCTGGCGCGCATGAGTGCCGCGACATCCCGGGCGAGTGCCACCAAGGAGCGCATCCTCGACGTCGCTGAACGGCTCTTCGCCGAGCAGGGCGTCTTCGCCGTGTCCAACAGGCAGATCAGCGAAGCCGCAGGTCAGGGTAACAACGCCGCCGTGGGTTACCACTTCGGCACCAAGGCCGACCTGCTGCGCGCCATCGTGCGCAGGCACGCCGAGCCCGTCGAGGCCGTCCGCGAGCGGCTGCTCGGCGAGATCGGTGACTCCCGCGACGTGCGCGACTGGCTGACCTGCCTGGTGCTGCCCTCGGTCGAGCACCACGCCTCGCTGCGCGGTTCGACGCTCGCGCGCTTCACCGCCCAGCTGATGAGCGACCCGGGGCTGCGCGAACTCGTCGTCGCCGAGTCGCTGTCCGGGCCGACGCTCATGCGCATCATGGACGGTCTCAACAACTGCCAGCCCGACCTCCCGCTGCGCGCCAAGATCGTGCGCAACGACATGACCAGGCACGTGCTGGTGCACATGATGGCCGAGCAGGAACGCGCCCTCGCCGAGGGGGCAGCCCGCCTGACCTGGGAAGAAACCGCCCAGAACGTGATCGACGCGCTCACCGGCCTCTGGCTGGCGCCCGTCACCGAGTGAACCTGAAGAGGACGCCGAGCGTGAGCGGAGTGCTGGTCGTGGGTGCCGCGGCAGCCGGGTTGACCACAGCGGACGCCTTGCGGCGCAAGGGTTTCGACGGACCGATGACGGTGCTGGGCGCCGAGTCCCACCCGCCCTACGACCGGCCGCCGCTGTCCAAGCAGGTGCTGGCGGGGCAGTGGGAAGCGGAGCGGACGAGCCTGCGCAGCCAGGAGGCGCTGGGCAAGCTCGACGCGGAGTTCCTGCTGGGCGATCCGGCCGCGGCGCTGGACGTCGCCACCCGCACCGTGCGCACGCAGTCCGGTCGTGAGCTGCGCGCCGATTCGATCGTGGTGGCCACCGGGGTGCGCCCGCGTCGGCTGCCCGGTCAGGACGGGCTCGCCGGGGTGCACGTGCTGCGCACGCTGGACGACAGCGTCGCGCTGCGCGCCGACCTGCTGGCAGCGAAGCGGCTGGTCGTGGTCGGGGAGGGCGTGCTCGGCAGCGAGATCGCCGCGACCGCGAGCGGGATGGGGCTGGAGGTGACGCTCACCGGCCCGCTCGCCGCGCCGATGGCGGCCCAGCTCGGCCCGGAAGCCGCTGCCGCGCTGGGAGAACTGCACGCCGATCAGGGAGTCCGGCTGAGGCTGGGCGCCGCCGTCGACGGCCTGGTCGGCGACGGCGGTCAGGTCAGCGGGGTCCGGCTGGCCGGCGGCGAGGTGCTGCCCGCGGACGTCGTGGTGGTGGCCATCGGCGCTGATCCGGTGACCGGCTGGCTGGAGGGCAGCGGACTGCGCCTCGACCGCGGGGTGGTCTGCGATTCCCGGTGCCGCGCGGCCGACGGGGTCTACGCCGTCGGTGACGTGGCCCGGTGGGAGCACCCGGAGTTCGGGCAGATCAGGTTGGAGAACCGGACCAACGCCGGCGAGCAGGCGATGGCCGTCGCCGACAACATCCTCGGCGAGGACCGCGTCTACCGGCCGGTCCCGTACTTCTGGACCGACCAGTTCGACGCGAAGATCCACGTCTACGGGGTGCTCTCGCCCGACGACGCGGTGACCGTGGTGGAAGGCGACCGCGCCGAGCGGCGTTTCGTCCAGGTGCACCACCGCGACGGCCGGGCCGTCGGCGTTCTGGGCTGGAACATGCCCAAGCAGACCCGGCAGCACCGCAAGGCGCTGGTGGAGGCGCTCACCGCCGGGGCGTGAGCGCCACGGCTCAGTGGGCCGCGACGAGGTCGCGTGCGTCCTCGTCCTGCTCCATCTCGACCCGGACCGCGGCGATCTGCCGGCGTCCCCAGCGTTCGGAGAAGCCGTAGCGGTTGCCGAGCTGGGCACCGGTGATCGGCTCGCCGATCTCCAGCGAGAGCCGGTAGTCGCGGCGCGCGAAGGTCCGCTTGTCCTCGTCGCTGAGCGGGTCCGCGGGAACCGGTGGCAGCGTGAGCGTCTGTTCCGAGAGGTTCGGGCGCTCGTCGTGCTCCTCGGTGGAAGTCGTCTCCTCCGAGCGGTTCTCGTCGGCCGCTTCGTCGCGCTCGGTCGTCTCCGGTTCCGCTGCGGCCGTTGCGCGCTCCTCGGTTGCCGGCTCGAGGTCGCGGACGGCGGTCTCGCGCGCGGCGTTCTCGCGGACGACGGGTTCCACGGCGGGCTCGGGTTCCGGGCGCTTCTCGACGGTCTGCGGCGGGAGCTCCTGCGTCGGTCGAGGCGGCGCGGGCGTGCGTTCCGCCGGAACCGGTTCGGGTTCCGGGGAAGTGGGGGCGATCGCCGCGGGCCGGAAGACCTCGTCCTGCTTGCCGAGGCCGGCGATCTCCGAGACCGGGATGTCGGTGACCTGGCGGCGGAAGGCGCCGGAGGTGCCGTCGCGGTCGACCAGCCAGCGCAGCACGAGCAGTCCCGGGCGCAGCCGCAGGCGGCGCTTGCCGTGGCGCTCCTCGAAGTCCGCGCGCAGCTCGGCGAGCACCACGTCGAAGACCGCGACCGCGGCGACCGGCAGACCTGCGGCGACGATGCGCGCTTCCGGGGTGAGCTGGTGGATCCAGTTGATCCACGACGAGATCGCCGTGAAGGTCCACATCAGCAGCCGGCCGCGCACGGCGCTGCGGCCGTAGATCGAGGCGCGGTAGGTGATCAGCGTGGCGCCGAAGGCGGCGCCGTCGAAGGTCGCCGGGATCAGCCATGCGGTCCAGTAGCTGAAGCCGACCATCTGGTCCTGGCCGTAGGCGTGCAGGCCGACGAAGCTCGCACCCCAGCCCATGAGCGCGGCGAGGGCGACGAACCCCAGGGCGGCGCGGGAAAGCCAGAGCCCGTGGCCGGATCTCGTACTCGGTTGCTCGCTCAACGTCGGTCCAATGCAGCCGGGTCATCGCGGGACCCGCTGATGGTAGACAAACTCCACTCGATCAGGTGACACCACGAACGCGTTCGGCATGCATTTCTATTGGCGACTTCTCGCCAGGACCACGAACGTCCCAGTTCAGGGCGATCAGATCGCAGTGGTGAAGAGGGGGAGTGATCCGGAGCTCATCTCTCCGTTTGGAACGGGACGGTGAGCCACGGGCTGCTGTGCTCGGTCAGCAGCGCGCGGTGCGCCTCCAGCACGTCGGTGTAGGTGGCGCCGAACGCCTCGTCGTCGAAGTGCAGGCAGCGGCCCAGGATGTAGGCCACCGAGAACTCCGCCCACGACGAGTAGCGGGACCGCACCTCCTGCCCGACCAGGTCCAGCGCCTCGTACATCTCGGCCTGCGTGGCGTACCGGGCACCGCGCCCCCAGCGGGCCATCTTCGACGCCCGGCCCAGGTCCCAGGCGGCGACCGTGCGCACGTAGCCGTTCGGCGGCAGCAGCTCGTCGGCGCGGAACCGCGCCTCGTACCGGATGATCTTGCCGACCAGCCCGCACAGGAAGTCCGCGTAGGAGTCCACCTCCGGGCTGCCGCCGCGCTCGGCCGACGCGCCCGGGACGTTCGCCGCGATGTTGTTGCGGATCGTGGCGTCCACGCACTCCCGCCACCGCTGCGGGTCCACCTGCGGGCCCTCCGTGCTGACCAGGAAGGTGCGCGCGCCCAGCACGAAATCCCAGTCCGAGGTGCTGACATCGCAGTTGAGCAGCCGGTTCTGCAGGTTGACCCAGTCCTGGCGGACCTTCACGCCCCAGCCCTCGGACAGCCGCTCCACCTCGCCGCTGTAGCCGAGCCCGTGCCAGTCCAGGTTGTTCCACGCCTCGCCGTTGAGGAAGCACAGGTGCGCACCGCAGGCCAGGCCGTGCAGCAGCTCGGTCGGCTCCGCGCCCCCGCTCAACCGGGTCACCAGCCGGTTGCCGCTGAAACCCGGTGCGCCGAACCGCTCGTGGGCGGTCTGCCAGCGCTCCCGCTCCTCGTCGGTGACCTCCAGGTACAGCTCGCACGGCGTGTTCGCGTTGACCGCCAGCACCTCGACCTCGTCCGGGATGATCTGCGACAGCGCGCGCAGCGAGACGAACTCGTACACCAGGTAGGGATGTGGCCGCGGCAGCACGTCCTGGGTGTAGACGAAGGTCGCGATGCGACCGTCGCCCAGCGTCGAGGTCACCATCTGCCGCTTCGCCGGGTTGCTGTGCGCGTGCACCAGCGCCACCGGGTGGTAGACGCCGGTCGCGGCCACCACGCACAGGTAGGACCAGGGGTCCTCGTCGAGGACGGCTGAGCAGAGCTCTCTTTCGACTGCGGTCGGCGGAACGAACGGTTGGTCCCTGGGGATGATCGGGACGATCTCGTCGTGATCGTCGACCTCACCCACGGTGTAGTACGGGCCGAAAGCCCCGCCGAGCGGAGGAGTCACGCGAACGAACTTACCCAGCGCCATCGGGCGAAGCCGCCATCTGCGACAACTTGCCAACGGGGCTGATCAAGCGATCCTTCACGACGCCGCGAGGGCTCGGTCGAAGTCGTCGATGAGGTCTTCGGGTGCTTCCACGCCGACGCTGATGCGGATCAGGTCGTCGGTGACTCCCAGCGCGAGCCGGTCCTGCGGGCTCATGCCCGCGTGGGAGGTCGCGGCCGGTCGCGTGATCAGCGATTCCACCCCGCCGAGGCTGGGCGCGTCGAACGGCAGCCGCAGCGCGTCGATGAGCTTCTGCGCCGCCGCGACCCCGCCTGCCGGGCGGATGCTGAGCATTCCGCCGAAGCCGTCGAAGAGCTCCGAGGCGTGGGCGTGGTCGGGGTGGGAGTCCAGGCCCGGGTGGTTGACCTGCTCGATCTCGGGCCGCGCTGCGAGGAACTCGGCCAGCCGCAGCGCGTTCTCGTTCTGCGCGCGCACCCGCAGCGCCAGCGTCTTCAAGCCCCTGGCCAGCAGGAACCCGGCGTGCGGGTCGAGGCTGCCGCCGAAGTGGTTGGCGGTGGTGCGGGCCCGCTCGACGTGCTCGGCACCACCGATGATCGCGCCGGCCACGATGTCGGAGTGCCCGTTGAGGTACTTCGTCGCGCTGTGCAGCACCAGGTCGAAACCGGCGGTGAGCGGGCGGAAGTTCACCGGTGTGGCGAAGGTGTTGTCGATGAGGCTGATCAGCCCGTTCGCCCGCGCGAACTCCGCGACCTCGGGCAGGTGGCCGACCCTGACCAGCGGATTGGTGATGCTCTCGACCAGCACCGCCTTGGTCCGCGGCGTGCGCGCGGCCTCCCAGGTGTCCGGGCGGTGCGGGTCGATGAAGGTGTAGCTCCAGCCGAAATCGGCGGCGTGGTGGGTCAGGAAGTCGTGGGTGCCGCCGTAGAGGCAGTCGCCGACCAGCAGGTGGTCGCCGCTGCGCAGGACGCTGTGCAGCGCGGTGGAGATCGCGGCCATCCCGGACGCGGTGGCCAGGCCCGCTTCGGCGCCCTCCAGGGCGGCCAGCTTGTCGTGCAGGTAGGACTGCGACGGGGTCGAGTTCAGCCGGATGTAGCGCAGGTCGTGGTACTCGGTTCCGCTCGGCACCGAGTACACCGTCCCCTGGTAGATCGGGTACACCACCGATCCCTCGGGGCCCGGACGGCGTTCGCCGCCGTGCACCGCCAGCGTCTCGATGCGGTCCTCGTCCATGTGACCCCTCCCGTGCTCGGCCTGCTCGTCAGCCTAGGAACGCGTCGACGCGCCGGAAAGCCCACCGAGTTTGACCTGATCGGGTGACTCTCGGTCGGGTGGTATGGCGTTCCGGGCGCTGAACCGGAAATTCATTCACCGCCGTGCACCCTCCGTGGCCCCTCCCCGGACCGGGCGGGGCGGGTGTCGCACCGTTCACCGGGAATCGCGACCACAGTGGACTCTGGGTGCTCGGATCGATTCTTGTGGTGGATGCGCGGAGCGGTCCACCCATTGCCGATGAACACAAGTCGAGGACCGGAGATCGATTATTTGGGAATGCGCTGAATGCGGCGCTCGGCTCCAATCTTTTTCGGGCTGCCCCGGCGCCGGATGAATTCGTCCGGCGTATGCCAACAGGATTCACCGAGCCGGAAGCGCAGAGCGCCGACGGTGCCAGGAGTGAAAACACAATGGCATTGCGAAAAAGACCCGTCTTCAATGATGTTGTCGGTTTCCTGCTCACCGCCGGGCTCTGCGCCGGTGGAATAACCGCAGCGACGGTCGCTGTGCAGGATGCCCACCCCGAGCGGAATATCCCAGCCGTGCGCGAGGTCGCGCACACCACGGCCACACCCCCGATCGAATCCGGACCACCAGCTCGCCGACCCGCCCCCTGGGTGGCCCCGACGCGCGGCGTGATCACCAGCGGGTTCGAGATGCGGTGGGGCGAGATGCACAAGGGCGTCGACATCGCCAACGACGTCGGCACGCCCATCAGGGCCGCATCCGCGGGCACGGTCATCGATTCCGGCCCTGCCAGCGGGTACGGGCTGTGGATCAGGATCGCGCATGCCAACGACACCGTTTCCACCTACGGCCACATCGATTCGGCCTACGTGCCGGTGGGCCGAAAGGTGCAATCCGGTGATCTCATCGCCGCGATGGGCAACCGCGGTCAATCCACCGGGCCGCACTTGCACTTCCAGATCGAGATCAAAGGCCAAGCGGTCGACCCGGTCCCGTTCTACGGAGAGCCGCGGTTGCTGACCGATTGGCCCGCGGAACAAAAGCGGGAGCAGTCAGCGCGTTGACCCCATCGACGTAGCTCCAGCGCATCGGCGCGCCGCCGGAACACCGTTCTGCCACCCGGTTGAACGGTGATCCGGCGGCGCTGCCACAGTGTCCTGACCCGGAACCGCCCAGCACTCTCCGGCATCGCGCCACTCACTGTTATCACTGCCGGGTATTGCGAGGTTCGCGGCGTTCGAGGCCAGCGGTGATCACTCGGCGCAGTCGATGATGGACCTAAAGGACCAGTCGAGAGTCACCCTCCTGGCCGATTGTCGTGGAACTCCGGGAGCTACTTCGATCGCACTAACGCGCTGGAAGGACATGTGATGGAGCGAGTGGATACGGCCGGGATCGTCGGCGGTGGGGTGCTCGCCGAGGACCGCCAGCAGGGGGACTGGGAGCGTCGGATCGCCCAGCGCTCCGAGGAGCTCTACCGGGAGCGCATCGTGCAGCGTCTGCTGCTCGCGTGGGCCGTCCCGGGAAACCTGCTGCTCGCGGCGGTGGGGGCCACGCTGCTGGCGTTATCGACCTCGGTGGTGCCCGCCGCGGTGACGTTCGTGATCGTCGCCGCGTCCGCGGGCGTGGCGGCGGTCTACGTCTACCGGCAGCACTTTAAGGTTCGCGCGGTGGACACCGACCTGCGCGCGCTCGAAGGCGCGCACCGCGACATGCTGTTGGACGAACTGGGGACCGGCGACCTGCTGGACGCGCACCGGCGCTACCGGGCGCAGCTGCCGGAGCTGATCGAGCGCTACCGGCACGAGGCGCGCAGCGACCGCTGGAAGGACAGCGCGCTGCAGGCCGTCGTCATCGGCGGATCGATCGTCGCCGCCACGGCGACCGCGACCGCCGCCGCGGTCCCGGAGATCCGCTGGTTCGCCATCGGGCTGAGCCTGCTGGTGGCGGTCTCCGCGGCGTACGCGGGCTACACCAAGCACCGCGACCGCGCGGCCGCCTGGCAGGAGACCGCTGACGCGCTGGAGCGCGAGTACGAGTCCGTGGAACTGCGGGTGGGGCGCTACCGCCGATTCGGCTCGGAGCGCGAGGCGTACGCCGAATTCGCCGAAGCCGTCGAGGCTTTGCGCGCCGAACGTGCGCGACGGTTGCCGTCAGGAGTCAACGACGGGCTCATGCAGTAATCAAGATCGGTGAGCCATCCCTCGATCGTGAAAAGAATGCCGCGTTCGTCGATCACTGGTTGTTGATATTTCCTACTGACGTGATCGCTGAATAGTGTCAGGTGGTTCTTCCGTAATCTCCGCCGGGCGCACAGGACTCGGCCTGTGCAGAGAGGAGCATTGCGATGAAGCGCACCTTTACCGCGGCGGCCGCCGTACTGGTCGGTGGCGCCGGCGCCGTCGGCTTCGCGGCCACGGCCACAGCTGCCGAGACCCCGCAGCTGCCGGCATCGCTGCCCACCGACAACGGCGTGGCGAACACCGCGTTCCACGCCGCCGGAACCCTCGCCTCGGCGCAGAAGACCGTCGGTGACGTGGTTCCGCTCGAAGAGCACCTCACCGGCCGCTCCGGCGACCCGGTCAGCCAGGTCGTCGGCGGCACCCCCGCCGCGGGCCTGCTCAAGCCGGTCGTCGAGGCGGTGCAGAACGCCAGCACCGGCCACACCCACAACCTCGACCCGGCCTCCGCGCTCGACGAGGCCCCGCTCCCGGTCGGTTCCACGCTGCCCGTCGGCAAGAGCGGTCTGCCGGGTCTCGACGCCCTCGGCCCGGTGAGCGACGTCGTCGGTGGCCTTCCGGTCGGTTCCACGCTGCCCGTCGGCAAGAGCGGTCTGCCGGGTCTCGACGCCCTCGGCCCGGTGAGCGACGTCGTCGGTGGCCTTCCGGTCGCCGATGCGCTGCCCGTCGGCAAGACCGGTGCGACCGACGCCCTGCCCACCACCCTGACCGGCACGCTGCACCAGGTCACCCAGGCCCCGCAGACCAAGCCCGGCCAGCTCCCCACCAACGTCGTCGGCGACACGGTCAGCAACGTGACGCAGAGCAACACCGAGCTCGGTGGCGCTCCGCTGCCGACCGGCAAGAGCGACCCGATCAGCGGCCTGGCCGGCGGGGTTCCCGTCGTCAGCGACGTCCAGGGCCTGACCGGCAAGACCGGTTCTCCGCTGGACAAGGTCAACGACGTCGTCTCCCACGGCCCGCTCGGCTCCGCGACTCAGCTCGGCAACTGACATCCCCGCCCCTGACCGTCCGTCGACGAGCCGGCACAACCCCTACCCGCCGGCCGGACCGGGCGAAAGGCCCCCGACGCAACCAGATTCACGCCTCGCCACACCCCTCCCGGCGAGGGCGTGACCAAAAGGGCGGTGCGCGCTTCCCAGCGCGCACCGCCCTTTTCGCACGAATACCCACGTGGCAGCGGGTTTCACAGCTCGACGACGCCCGCCGAGCCGTTGACGGTGATGGTCCGGCCGTCGGTGATGCGCGTGGTGGCGTCGGGAACCCCGACCACCGCGGGGATCCCGTACTCGCGGGCGACGGTGGCGCCGTGGGAGTTGGGTCCGCCCATCTCCATGACGAGTCCGGAGGTGGTCAGGAACAGCGGGGTCCAGCCCGGGTCGGTGGACGGGGCGACGAGGACGTCGCCCGGGGAGAGCCGGGCGTTCGCGGGGTCGCGGACGACCCTGGCGATCCCGGTGACGGTGCCCGCCGAAGCGGACGTTCCGCGCAGCGCGTTCCCGCTCTCGGTCGTGGGCAGCAGGGTTTCGGGCTCGGTGCCGTCGGAGAGCAGCAGCCTGGGCAGGTGCTTGCGGCGCAGCTCGCGCTCGTGGGTCGCCCGCCGGGTGGCGATCAGCTCGCGGTGGTCGAGGCCGTCGATCAGCTCCGAGAGCTCCTCGTAGTCCAGGAAGAACACGTCCGACGGATCTGAAAGACGGTCATCGGACGCGAGTTCGTCGCCGATCGCCCGAAGATGCCTCCGCGCGGCGGCGATTCCGAGGACGGCGCAGTACTTCGGCAGCTCGCGCATCCCCGCCAGCTGCCGGACCCGGTCCAGCAGGAAGTTCGCGAGCCCGGCGTGCACCCGGTTGGGCAGTCGGGACACGATCTCGCTCGCCTGCACCGCGGCCTCTTCGGCGCGCTGCCGGAAGCGCTGCGCCGCGTCGTGCCCGGCTTCGCCGGTCCGCGCGTAGTTCTCGACCAGCGCCAGCACCTGGCCGGGTTCCTCCGACCAGCGAGGCACTCCCGCGTCGATCTCACCCGCCGTGCGATGTCCGTGCGCGGCCAGGAAGTCGTCGAGCGCGCGGAGCACCTCGGAGGGCAGCGCCCGGTCCCGGTAGCGGGCGGGGAGGTCGGCGACCTCGGGCCCGATGCGCTGCGCGATGGCCCACAGCTGCAGGTCCATCTCGGTGGTCACGTTGTGCGGGATCCCCGACAGGACCACGTGGATCTCCGCCTCGGTCGCGCGGACCAGCTTCGGCAGCAGCCGGCTGAGCAGCAGGATCGGCATCATCCGGGGAGCCACCCACGCCATGCGCGGGGCGGTGCCCCGCAGCAGCGCGTGCCTGGCCGTGTCCAGTCGTTCTCGCGCGGTCCTCGGTACGGGCGAGGAGAGCTCGGCGCGGAGCTCGTCGACCCGGCGGAACGCCTCGGCGCGTGCGCGGGCGGGATCGCGCAGGACCCCGGCGACCAGCAGCGGAATCCGGTTGCGCGCGAGCAGCAGGCCGAACGCGCGCAGCGTTCGCGCCGTCGCGCCGGGCTTGCGCGGCAGCCGGGGATCGTCGAGCAGGGACTCGTAGACGCGACCGGTGCGCGCCTCGGCGGCCGCCAGCAACCGGGGCAGCAGGGCGCGGCCGACGCGGTTGCCGGTGGTGCCGGTGATGTCGAGGAACAGCCACCCGTCGACGGGCCGGAACGGCGCGGGTCGCGCACCCGGCGCGGGCAGGCCGAGTTCGCGCAGCACGCCCGTGGCCAGCAGCCCCAGCGTCGCCACGCCCATCGGGGTCAGCGGCCGGTAGACGCCCTGCGCGACGTTGACCGACAGGTAGACCCGCAGCCCGTCCTCGGTCTCGGCGGGTAGCGGAAACAGCGTGGTGATCGGCCGCGACTGGGTCAGCCACACGCCGTCGGCGCCGATCGCCCACTCCAGGTCCTGCGGCGCGCCGTAGTGCCGCGCCACCTCCCGGCCGAGCTCGGCGAGTTCGCGGGCCTGCTCATCGCTGATCGATGCGGCCCCCGGGTCCTGGGCGACGGTCTCCACCCCGCCGCTCGCGATCGCGCGCACGCTGGTGGTCTTGTCGCCAAGTCGCTCGGTGACCCGGTCGCCGGACACCACGAAGTGGTCCGGGGTGACCGCGCCGGAGACGACGGATTCGCCGAGACCGGTGTTGGCGTCGATCGCGCAGTCCGCCCGGTTCCCGGTGACCGGGTCGGCGGTGAACAGCACCCCGGCGGCGCTGGCGTCGACCATCTCCTGCACGACGACGGCGAGTCGCACCGTGGAGTGGTCGATCCCGTTCGCCTCGCGGTAGGAGACGGCGCGGTCGGTCCACAGCGAGGCCCAGCAGCGGCGGACCGCGTCCAGCAGCGCTTCGGCGCCGACGACGTTGAGGTAGGTGTCCTGCTGGCCCGCGAAGCTCGCGTCGGGCAGGTCCTCGGCGGTCGCCGAGGAGCGCACCGCCACCGGTCCCGAGCCGAGCTCGGCGTAGGCCTCGGTGATCGCGGTGGCCAGTTCCGGTGGGAGAGCGGTGGCGGTGATCCGGTCGCGGATCTTCGGCGCTGACGCCGGCAGCCCGTCGAGCAGGTCCGCGACGCGGCAGACCTCCTCGTAGGCGGCGGTGGTGATCACGAAGCCGGGCGGCACCCGGAACCCGGCGCCGATCAGCTCGCCGAGGTTGGCGGCCTTGCCACCGACCACCTCGCCCGTTCCCGCGCGGACCTCGTCGAGTCGCAGCACCGGCACGGCGACCACCCCCTCGTGCGTCAGCTCGAAGGTAACCCCGTCGTGCACGTGAAATCAACATACGTTGAATTTGGGGCCATCAGGGTGATCTCCCGCCGCGGCGTCATCATGATCTCGCCGGGCGGGCATCCCTTCCTCGGAGGAAGGAGTGCGATGACGTGGCTGGTGGTGGCCGTGGCGGGAGTCGCGGCCGTGGGAGTGGCGCGGTGGCTGCGACGGCACCTGGCGCGCCGGCGCGCGGTGGCGCGCGCGAAGGTCGAGATGAGCTGGTTCTACCAACCGCAGGAGCGACGGCCCTACGTCCGGGGCTGTGGAAAACACGCATCGCCCGACCCCGTGGTGCTGCTGCGGCGGATCGACGGCTCACCCCTGGGGAGTGTGCCCCGACCTGCGAGAACCCGGCACCGATGAGCGTTCTTCCCCAGGTTGTCCCCAGTTGTCCACAGGGGTGGGGAGAACTGTCCACAGCTGTGGAGAACTCCTCTGGCACGAAAAGACCCTCCACGCGTCCGCGAGGAGGGTCTTCCGGTGTTGTCCAGGAACGGCGTCAGTGGCCGGCTTCCTTGGCGCGCTCGTACGACTTCTTGATCTCGGCTTGTGCCTCGGCACGGCCGACCCACGTGGCGCCCTCCACGCTCTTGCCCGGCTCCAGGTCCTTGTACACCTCGAAGAAGTGCTGGATCTCCAGCCTGTAGAACTCGGACAGGTGGTGGATGTCCTGCAGGTGCTCCTGACGCGGGTCGTCCGAAGGAACGCAGATGACCTTGTCGTCGCCGCCCTTCTCGTCGCGCATGCGGAACATGCCGATGGCGCGCGACTTGATCAGACAACCCGGGAAGGTCGGCTCCTGGACCAGCACCAGCGCGTCCAACGGGTCGCCGTCCTCACCCAGGGTGTCGTCGACGAACCCGTAGTCGGCCGGGTACTGCGTGGCGGTGAACAACGTCCGGTCGAGACGGATACGGCCCGTCTCGTGGTCCACCTCGTACTTGTTCCGGTTCCCCTTGGGGATCTCGATCGTGACGTCGAAGTCCACGCGGTTCCTCACTCGTCTTGCGTCGGATGCAGTCCGCACGCTCGCGCGCGCGACCACGTCTAGTGTGGACCACGCTCGGCGCCCTGGCCCCACCGCAGTGCGAGAGCTCGCAATCTGGCAGTCTGACCGCCAGTCGAGGAGGAGCACGTGCCCGAACCCCAGAACACCCGGGGTGAGGTGTCCGAAACCGACGTCCAAGCGGCCTCGCCGGGCGAGGATGACCGGCTGCGCACCGCTGCGCCGTCCCCGGATCGAGCTGCTGAGACGTCGGAGAACACCCCGCCCGCAAGCAACCCGGCGGAGCGC
Source organism: Saccharopolyspora karakumensis (assembly GCF_004349225.1). Classification (NCBI taxonomy): domain Bacteria; kingdom Bacillati; phylum Actinomycetota; class Actinomycetes; order Pseudonocardiales; family Pseudonocardiaceae; genus Saccharopolyspora; species Saccharopolyspora karakumensis. The sequence goes on along the minus strand of NZ_SMLA01000023.1, from coordinate 33,830 downwards.
CAGGTGAGCACCGAAGTCGGCGACGCCGCCGGAGCCGACGCAGCCGAACCCGATGCGGGCAAGACCGGTTCGAGCGCGCCCAATTCTGGGACCAAGACCACATCCGCCGACGCGCCCACCGCCACCGTCCGGGTCGCGGGAAGCCTCTTCGGCGACGACTCCGAGGGCAACGGCGCCGGCCGCACCGCGAAGCTCGCCAAGGCCGACGTGACGAGCTCCGTCGCCGAGACGCAGAAGCTCACCAAGCTGGCGGCCGCCGATGCCGGAAACGGCGAGGAAGCCGGGGTCGCAGCGGATTCCGAGGACGAAACCGCTGATCAGGAAGGTTCTGACGAGGCTTCCGCCGTGGAGGCGTCCGAGGAACCGACCGCCCAGGACCAGTCGTCGGACGCGGCTGCCGAGGACGAGCCCTCGGAGGCGACGGCCGAGGACGCGAACTCCCAGGACGAGGCGTCGGACGGCGGGAGCTCCGAGACCGAGGCGCCTGCGGACGAGACGTCCCAGGACGACGCCACCGACGAGCCCACCGAGCCGGAGTCGGCGCAGGTCGACGAGTCCGCCGAGGACGAGTCGGAACCGGAATCGGCAGCTGAGACCTCCGCTTCGCAGGGCGAGGACGAGCCCGCGCCCGCTGACTCCCCGGACGCCGTCGAGGACGAGAAGGCCGAGGAGCCCGCGTCCGAAGTGGAGCCCGAGTGGCCCGCCGAGCAGACGCAGATCTTCGCCGCCGTCCCAGCGGAAGCGCCCGAGGCCGAGGCGAAGCCGGCGGTCGAGCCGGAGGAGCGTCCGGCGGAGAAGACGCAGCAGATCTCGCGGGCCGCGCTCGACGAGGCGCTGGCCGAGCCCGGTGGCAAGCAGGAGCCGCCGGAATCCGCCGCCGAGCGGACCAGCCGCATCGACCTCAAGGACCTGCGGGCATCGGCTCCGCCGGAGTCCTCGGCCGAGCAGACCCAGTGGATCGACCGGATCGACGTCGATGCCGCGCGCACGGCTTCCGCCTCGGACTTCGCGGGCCTCGCCGTCCCGCAAGCCGACCCGGCGGTCGGCATCGCGCCGCCCCCGCCGGGTCCGCAGGCCCAGCAACCGCCGCAGGCCCAGCAGTCCTACGCGCGGCCGGAGGACTTCGCGGGGATCGCGACGCCGCAGGCGCCGTACCAGCCCGAGGACACCACCGACCCGTTCGCCTCGCGCGCCGTGCCGCAGCACATCCCGTCGCAGGAGCAGCCGGTCGGGACGAAGACCGCCCGCGGGGGACGCGGCCCGCTGATCGGCATCGCGATCGCCCTGGTCGTGCTGCTGGGAGCCGGGGTCGCGTTCGGCCCGTCGCTGGTCGACGCGCTGAGCAAGGCGCAGATCGCCGAGCCGCCGGACCCCGTCCGGCTCGACCCCGAGATCAAGCCGCTCGGGCAGAACGCACCCGCTCCGTCGCAGTCCGGGATCAGCGCCGCGCTGGCCGGTCCGGCGGCCGACCCGGCGCTGGGCACGCTCGGTGGCGTCGTCATGGACGCCCGAACCGGCGACGTGCTCTGGCAGCAGAACCCCGCTCAGCCGCTGATGCCGGCCTCGACCGGAAAGCTGCTGGCGATGAGCGCCGCCCTGCTGACGCTCGACCACGACGCCCGCCTGACGACCAAGGTCGTGCGCGGGAACCAGCCGGGCACGGTGGTCCTCGTCGGCGGCGGTGACCTGACGCTGTCCTCGCTGTCCGGCGACGAGGAGTCGGTGTACCCGGGCGCGGCGAAGCTCGACGACCTGGTGTCGCAGGTCAAGGCCGCTTCCGGCGGGAACGTCAACACGGTGCTGGTCGACACGAGCCGCTACCGGGGACCGGCGTCGGCCTCCGGGTGGCTGCCGCAGGACGTGGCCGCCGGGTTCCACGCGCCGATGGAGCCGGTGATGCTCGACGGCGGCCGGGCGGACCCGAAGAAGGACTACAGCCCGCGCACCTCCACTCCCGCGCTGCAGGCCGCTCAGGAGCTGGCGAAGCGGCTGGGCGGCGCGACCGCGGCGCAGGGCACCGCCCCGGCCCACGCGCAGGTGCTCGGTCAGGTCCATTCGGCGCCGGTGAGCGAGCTGGTCGAGAACGTCCTGCTGCACTCCGACAACCTCCTGGCCGAGGCGTTGACCCGCGAGGTCGCCATCGCCACCGGCAAGGAGCCGTCGTTCGCCGGTGGGACGAAGGCGGTCTTCGAGGTGTTGCAGCGCAACGGCTTCGACATCACCGGAACCTCGATGGCCGACGCCAGCGGTCTGTCCCTGGACGACCGCATCCCCCCGAGGCTGCTCGGGCAGCTGATGCTCAGGGCGACCGCACCGCCCGGGCCGGACGGCGTGCTGCCGGAGTCCTCGGCGAAGCTGCGGGACCTGCTCCCGGGCATGCCCGTCGCGGGCGGCAGCGGCAGCCTCGCCGACCGCTACCAGGGCACTCCCGGCCAGGGATGGGTGCGCGCCAAGACCGGCACGCTCGACGGGGCGAACAGCCTGGCCGGGTCCGTGGTCACCCAGGACGGTCGACTTCTGGTCTTCGCGATGATGTCCAACGGCACTCCGTCGGGGATCGCCCGCCCGGCTCTCGACGAGCTGGTGGACGCCCTGCGCGGCTGCGGCTGCCGCTAGGTCGCCGTGCCTGCCCGGGGAAGAGCCCCCTCACCTTCCGGTACCTGACCAGTTCCGCAAGGTGACCACCGGCCATTTTGGAAGTACGGTCGGTGATGTGAACGCCCGACTCGCCACCCTGCCGTCGTCCGCCGAGGCGCCTCGGGCGCTGGACTGGAACGTCGCCGTGGGCACCGCCGTCCGGTTGATGAAGCCGGGGCCTGAGGTCCCGCGGGCCGAAGCGGGGCGGGCGGTCCGCTCGCTGCGGCGCTTCAGCGTCGACGCCGAAACGCACGTCCGCGAGACGACCGGCCTGGGGCTGGACCTGCCGATCGCCGAAGGCGACGTGGTGGACCGGCCGGACTGGGTGCGCGGTGCGGCCTTCGGCCTGGCCGAGCTGACCGGTGCCGCGCTGTCGGCCGCGGATTCGGTGCCGCCGCGCGGTGGCGAACTGCTGGGCGAGATCAGCGCGCGCAGCGCGGGCGTGCAGGCCGGGGTGGTGCTGGCCTACCTGGGCGGCAAGGTCCTCGGCCAGTTCGACCCCTACGGCGAGTCCCGCGTCGAGGGCCAGCGCGGGCGGTTGCTGCTGGTGGCGCCGAACATCGTGGCCGCGCAGCAGTCGCTGGGCGTGCCGGCGGACGACTTCCTGATGTGGGTGTGCCTGCACGAGTCCACGCACCGGGTGCAGTTCAACGCCGTGCCGTGGCTGCGCGAGCACTTCGCGGCGAGCCTCGGACAGCTCCTCTCGCAGATGGAGGGCGGCTCCGCCGAGCTGCTGACCAGGCTGCCGAACGTGGTGCGCGAGGCCCGCACGGCTCGCCGCGCCGAATCCAGCCCGGGGATGCTCGGCGTCCTCGAACTCCTGCAATCCCCGGAGCAGCGCGCCGCGCTGGACCGGATCATCGCGATCTCCACGCTGCTGGAGGGCCACGCCGACCACGTGATGGACGCCGTCGGCCCGCAGGTCGTGCCCAGCGTCGGCACCATCCGCCAGCGCTTCACCGACCGCCGCAACGGCGGCGGTCTGCTCGACCGCATCCTGCGCAGCCTGCTCGGCGTGGACGCCAAGATCCGCCAGTACGCCCAGGGCGCGGCGTTCACCGACCACGTCGTGGACCGGATCGGGATGGCCGACTTCAACGCCGTCTGGGCGCACCCGGACAACCTCCCGACCAGGGCGGAGATCACCGCACCGGACACCTGGATCCGCCGGGTCCACGGCTGACGGGCCTCCCGCGCGGATCCGGGCCGGGTGGGGAGAATCGGAGGATGCCGCCTGAGCCCGTTGTGAGCGAGACCCGGACCGCCGTGCGGCGACTGCTCGAATCCCCGGAGGCGGCTCCGTTCAAGGGCGCGCCGCTGGTGGTGGCCTGCTCCGGCGGGGCGGATTCCCTGGCCTTGGCCGCTGCCGTGGCGCACGTGTCCCGCTGGACCGGGGCGAGCGCGCAGGCGATCGTGGTGAACCACGGCTTGCAGGTGGGCTCCGACGCGGTCGCCGAGCGGGCCGTGGAGCAGCTGGCCGGACTCGGTCTTCCCGCGCAGGTCGTGGAGGTCGACGTGGACGGCATGGGCGGCCTGGAGGCGGCGGCGCGCAAGGCGCGCTACGCGGCGCTGCGGGCCGAGCGCCCGAGCGATTCGCTGGTGCTGCTCGGCCACACCCTCGACGACCAGGCGGAAACGGTGCTGCTGGGGCTCGGCCGCGGTTCCGGACCGCGCTCGATCGCCGGGATGCGCCCGCTGGACCCGCCGTGGGCCCGCCCGTTCCTCACCATCCGCCGGACGAGCACCGAGGCCGCCTGCCGGGCTCAGGGCCTCGAACCCTGGCACGACCCGCACAACGCCGATTCCCGCTTCGCCCGTGTGCGGTTGCGCACAGAGGTGCTCCCGCTGCTGGAAGACGCGTTGCAGGGCGGGGTCGCGGAAGCGCTGGCCCGCACCGCCCGCCAGCTGCGCGAGGACTCCGACGCGCTGGAGGCCGTCGCCGTCGCCGAGCTCTCCCGCGTCCGCGCCGATCACGGCCTGGATTGCGAGCGGTTGCGGCTGCTCCCCGCGGCGGTCCGGCGGCGCGTGCTGCGGGACTGGCTCCGATCCGAGGGTGTGCCCGAAATGACTGATGCGCACCTGCGCTCCGCCGATGCGCTCATCGCCGAGTGGCGGGGCCAAGGCGGCCCTGCGCTGCCGGGCGACTTTGTGCTGCGCCGGGCGCATGGCAGGCTGCGGGTGGAGACGGCGGACCGCAAGCCGCCGAATGGCTGAGGGTGCACCGGCACGATCGTCGGGGCGGGTCTCCGGCTTGGGGAATTGTTGATCCGACAAGAGGGGAAGCCGAGCCGTGTACGACGGCGATATCGCTTCTGTGCTCATCACCGAGCAGCAGATCAAGGACAAGGTCGCGGAGCTGACCAAGCAGGTCGACGAGGACTACCAGCAGGGCGGTGATCTGCTGCTGGTCGGAGTGCTCAAGGGCGCGGTGATGTTCATGACCGACTTCGCCCGAGCGCTGCCGCAGCCCGCGCAGCTGGAGTTCATGGCGGTCAGCTCGTACGGCTCGTCGACGTCCTCGTCCGGCGTGGTGCGCATTCTCAAGGACCTCGACCGCGACATCGCGGGCAAGCACGTGCTGATCGTCGAGGACATCATCGACTCAGGCCTGACGCTGTCCTGGCTGCTCAAGAACCTGCGGTCGCGCAACCCCGCGTCGCTGGAGGTCTGCACGCTGCTCCGCAAGCCCGACGCCGTGCAGGTGGACGTGCCCGTGCGCTACGTCGGTTTCGACATCCCGAACGAGTTCGTCGTGGGCTACGGTCTCGACTACGCAGAGCGCTATCGTGATCTGCCTTATATCGGAACGCTCGACCCCAAGGTCTACACCTCAGGCGTGTGAGGCGGGGATTTCGATCGTCCCGCCCGCTCCGGGCGGGGCGATCCTAGTAGGCTGGGCGCCCTGTGCTGGGCGCGGCATGGTCGTGCCCGCGCATCGGCCGGTACGCTGGTCTGAAGGGGTTGATGGCGGGTGTTCGCATCGGGCGCCGTCACCCGAAGTAACAGTCAGGGAGGGTCGAGGCCGCCCGTCGGCCGCAAGTGAATGGACCGAAAGCGCCTGCTCCGCAACCCGCTGCTGTGGATCCTGACAGCGTTTCTGTTGATCTACGCGTTCAGCGTGCTCTTCGACGAGACTCGTGCCTACCGCGAAGTCTCCACCTCGCAGGCCCTGGAACAGATCGCCCAGGGCAAGGTCAAAGAAGCGACCATCGAGGACAAGGAGCAGCGGGTCCGGCTGACCCTCAACGACGGCCAGAACTTCCAGGGCAGCAACCAGCTGATCGCGAACTACCCCGCCGGTGCCACCGAGCAGGTGGTCGGCGAGATTCGCAACTCCCAGGTGCCCACCTGGAACACCAAGGTCACCCAGGACTCGTTCTGGGTGCAGATGCTCTTCTACCTCGTCCCCATCGGCCTGCTCGTGCTGCTGCTGATGTGGATGATGAACAACGTGCAGGGCGGCGGGAACCGCGTCCTGAACTTCGGCAAGTCCAAGGCCAAGCAGCTCACCAAGGACATGCCCAAGACGCTGTTCGGCGATGTCGCCGGCGCCGATGAGGCCGTCGAAGAACTGCACGAGATCAAGGACTTCCTGCAGAACCCGGGCCGCTACCAGGCCCTGGGCGCGAAGATCCCCAAGGGCGTGCTGCTCTACGGCCCGCCCGGTACCGGTAAGACGCTGCTGGCCCGCGCGGTCGCAGGTGAGGCCGGGGTGCCGTTCTACTCGATCTCCGGTTCGGACTTCGTCGAGATGTTCGTCGGTGTCGGTGCCTCCCGCGTCCGCGACCTGTTCGAGCAGGCCAAGCAGAACGCGCCGTGCATCATCTTCGTCGACGAGATCGACGCGGTCGGCCGCCAGCGCGGCGCCGGCCTCGGCGGCGGTCACGACGAGCGCGAGCAGACGCTGAACCAGCTGCTCGTCGAGATGGACGGCTTCGACTCGCGCGGCGGCATCATCCTGATCGCCGCCACCAACCGCCCGGACATCCTGGACCCGGCGCTGCTGCGCCCCGGCCGCTTCGACCGGCAGATCCCGGTCTCGGCACCGGACCTGCGGGGCCGCAAGGCGATCCTGGGCGTGCACTCCAAGGGCAAGCCGCTGGCCCAGGACGTCGACATGGACGGACTCGCCAAGCGCACTGTCGGCTTCTCCGGTGCGGACCTGGAGAACGTGGTCAACGAGGCCGCGCTGCTCACCGCCCGCGAGAACGGCCAGCTGATCAACGCCGCCGCGATGGAAGAGGCGGTGGACCGCGTCGTCGGCGGCCCGCGCCGCAAGAGCAAGATCATCTCGGAGCGGGACAAGAAGATCACCGCCTACCACGAGGGCGGACACGCCCTCGCCGCGTGGGCGATGCCCGATCTGGAGCCGGTCTACAAGCTCACGATCCTGCCGCGCGGCCGCACCGGTGGTCACGCGCTCGTCGTCCCCGAGGACGACAAGGAGATGATGACCCGCTCGGAGATGATCGGTCGCCTGGTGTTCGCGCTCGGTGGCCGCTCCGCGGAGGAGCTCGTGTTCCACGAGCCGACCACCGGCGCCTCCAGCGACATCGAGCAGGCGACCAAGATCGCCCGCGCGATGGTCACCGAGTACGGCATGACCGCCCGGCTGGGCGCGGTCAAGTACGGCAAGGAGGAGGGCGACCCGTTCCTGGGTCGCACCGCCGGCCAGCAGCCGAACTACTCGCTGGAGGTCGCGCACGAGATCGACGAGGAGGTGCGCCGCCTGATCGAGGCCGCGCACACCGAGGCGTGGGAGGTGCTCAACACTTACCGCGACGTGCTCGACGACCTCGTGCTGGAGCTCATCGAGAAGGAGACGCTCAACCGCAAGGACCTGGAGCGGGTCTTCTCGCGGGTCGAGAAGCGGCCGCGGATCACCGCGTTCAACGACTTCGGCGGGCGCACCCCGTCGGAGAAGCCGCCGGTCAAGACCCCGGGTGAGCTGGCCAAGGAGCGCGGTGAGCCGTGGCCCCCGGTCGTGGAGGAGCCGACCCCGGCGCCCTCGCAGAACGCCCAGAACGGGACCCCCGCTCCGGCTCAGGAGCAGACCCCGGCGGGCGCGGGCGCCAACCAGGGCACGGTGCAGATCCAGCAGCCGCAGTCGGGCCAGCAGGTTCCCTCCGCGGTGCCGCCGAACTACGGTGCACCACCTGGATGGACCCCGGCGACCAACCCGTCCGGTTCGAACTACAACTGGACGCCCTCGTGGGAGCGCGGTCAGCAGTCGTCCGAGCAGGGTGAATCGCAGTCCGAGCGGCCCGAGGGCCAGGACTCGGGCAGGGAGAACGGCAGCGGCAACAACGGCCGCTGATACTGGCGGGCGCAGCGCCCGCCAGGGCGCTGCCAAAGCCAGTGGAGGAAAGCAACAGTGACCAGTGCGGTCGACGAGCCGATCGGGGCGGGGGACTCCCGCCCCGACGGCTCTTCCCACCTTCCACAGTTCGACCAGGCGCGCGCCGAGGCCGCGATCCGGGAACTGCTCATCGCAGCCGGTGAGGACCCCGAGCGCGACGGCCTGAGGGAGACGCCGCAGCGCGTCGCCCGCGCCTACCAGGAACTGTTCGCGGGGCTCTACACCGACCCGGACGAGGTCTTGGACAAGACCTTCGACGAGGCCCACGAAGAGCTCGTCCTGGTGCGCGACATCCCGGTGTACTCGCAGTGCGAGCACCACCTGCTGCCGTTCCACGGCACCGCGCACATCGGCTACATCCCCAACTCGCAGGGCCGGGTGACCGGGCTGTCCAAACTGGCACGCCTGGTCGACCTCTACGCCAAGCGCCCGCAGGTGCAGGAGCGGCTGACCTCGCAGGTCGCCGACGCCCTGGTGCGCAGGCTGGAGCCGCGCGGCGTGATCGTGGTGATCGACGCCGAGCACCTGTGCATGGGCATGCGCGGGGTGCGCAAGGCCGGTTCCACGACCACGACGTCGGCGGTGCGCGGCATCTTCCGCAGTTCGGCGTCGTCCCGCTCCGAGGCGTTGTCGCTGATCAGGGGGCGTTGATGCACCCGAAGCTGCCGAACCCGGCGCGCTGCGCGGTGATGGGCATCCTCAACGTCACGCCGGACTCGTTCTCCGACGGCGGGCGCTACCTGGACCGCGCGGCGGCGGTGGCGCACGGCGTCGAGATGCACCGGCTGGGTGCGGACATCATCGACGTGGGCGGTGAGTCCACCCGGCCCGGTTCGGAGCGGGTGGACGCGGCCACCGAGATCGACCGTGTGCTGCCGGTGGTGCGCGAGCTGGTCGCGGCGGGCGTGCCGGTCAGCGTGGACACCACGCGCGCCAAGGTCGCCGAGGCGACCGCGGGAGCGGGTGCCGCGGTGATCAACGACGTCTCCGGCGGCCTCGCCGACCCGGAGATGGCGCACGTCGCCGCCGACACCGGGCTGCCGTGGGTGCTGATGCACTGGCGGGGTCACAGCAAGAACATGAACTCCCTCGCCGAGTACGGCGACGTGGTCGCCGACGTGCGCGAGGAGCTGCTGCGGCAGGTCGACGTGGCGGTGCGCGCGGGTGTCGCCGAGGAGGCGATCGTGCTGGACCCGGGCTTGGGCTTCGCCAAGACCGGCAGGCACGACTGGCAGCTGCTGCAGAACCTCGACGGCCTCGTGGACGTGGGCTTCCCGGTTCTGGTGGGCGCCTCCCGCAAGCGGTTCCTGGGCGCGCTGCTGGCCGACGACGACGGCACGCCGCGCCCGCCGGAAGGCCGCGAGACGGCCACGGCCGTGGTCTCGGCGCTGTCCGCCGACAGGGGAGCGTGGGGTGTGCGGGTGCACGACGTGCGGCGCTCGCTGGACGCGGTGGCGGTGACCGCCGCCTGGCGAAGCGGAGGCGAGTGCGTTGGCTGACCGGATCACCTTGACGGGCCTGCAGGTCCGCGGCAACCACGGCGTGTTCGACCACGAGAAGCGGGACGGCCAGGACTTCGTGGTCGACATCACCGTCTGGCTCGACCTGGGCGACGCCGCGGCGACCGACGACCTCACCAAGACGCTGCACTACGGCGAGCTCGCCGAGATGGCGGCCGGGGTCGTCGGCGGCGAGCCGCGCGACCTCATCGAGACGGTGGCCGGTGAGATCGCCGACGAGGTGATGAAGGACGAGCGCGCCTACGCCGTCGAGGTCACGCTGCACAAACCGCACGCGCCGATCCCGCTGTCCTTCGCCGACGTCGCGGTCACGATCCGCCGCTCGCGCCGCGGTGGCCGCGGCAACGTGGTGCCGGCGTGAGCCGAGCGGTCCTGTCCCTCGGCTCGAACCTCGGTGACCGGCTGCGCTACCTGCGGCTGGCCGTCGAGGGCTTCGCCGACGAGCTGGTGGCCGCCTCTCCGGTCTACGAGACCGCGCCGTGGGGCGTCACCGATCAGCCGGACTTCCTCAACGCGGTCCTCATCGTCGAGTCCCCGGACATCGACGAGTGGGGCTGGCTCCGCCGGGCCCAGGCCCTGGAGCAGCAGGCCGAACGCATCCGGGAGCAGCGCTGGGGCCCGCGGACCCTCGACGTCGACGTGGTCGTGGTCGACGAGGTCCGCAGCGATCACCCCGACCTCCTGCTCCCGCACCCGGGAACCCCCGACCGTGCCACGGTCCTCATCCCCTGGCTCGCGCTGGACCCCGAAGCCCACCTCCCAGGCCACGGCCCCGTGTCCGACCTCCTCGCCGCCCTGCCCGAGTCGGACCGCGACGACGTCCACCTGAGACAAGACCTGACCCTCCACTAGGGACGCACCTCCCACGCCCCTCACCCCACCTGCTGTTCCTGATTCCAGTGGAAGTCCGGGTCCCGACTTCCACTGAAATCCGTCTCCAGGGGAGCCGACCACCGGGTTGGGTGAGGTGGGATGCTGGTGGGGTGTCGCCGCGAAGCACTGAGCAGATGACGTTCACCAAGCCCGGGCAGTTGGTGGCCGCGGGGTTGGTGGCCGCCGTGGTGGTGTTCCTGCTCTCCCAGCTGATGTACGGGGAGCTGCCGCCGTTGCCGCTGCTGGCGGGGGCGACGTTGCTGCTGATCGCCGTGGTCGACGTGGTGCTGGCGGCGGTGTTGCGGCCTCGCGTGCAGCGCAAGCCCGGCGTGGAGCCGGTCGAGTCGCTGACGGCGGCGCGGGCCGTGGCGCTGGCGAAGGCGTCATCGCTGGCCGGCGCGATCATGGCCGGTGTCTGGATCGGACTCCTGGCGCACCTGCTGCCGATGATGAGCTCGGTGGACGCCGCGCGGTCGGACACCTTCGCCGCCGTCGTCGGCTTGGTCAGCGCCGCAGCCCTGATCGGTGCGGGACTGTGGCTGGAGCACTGCCTGCGCAATCCCGATGAGCCGGATGATCCTCACGAGGACGAGTGAAACCGCCCACCCCATGGGCTGTTCGGAGCAGTCACCGTTCCTCTGCTGCGAGCAATGTGCGAACGGTTTGGCGCACCTTCAGATCTCGAACTGATAACCGCCTTGTACGGTGGGCGCCATGTCCGAGCGCGGCACTACCGAGACCGACCCCGGCAACGGGCGATCCACCCTCCTGTGGGGCGGTGCGCTCGTGCTCGCGGCGGCCGCCACGTCGCTGCTGGTCCTCAGCAACGACGCCCGGATGCTCCGCCTCGGCCTGATCGCCGCGCTGTGGGCCGCGCTGCTGGGAGCGTTCGCGGTGGCGCGGTTGCGGCACCGGGTCCTGGAGAGCGAGCAGGCCGCCGCCGATCGGCAGCGGATCTACGAGCTGGAGCTGGAGCGCGAGATCGCCGCGCGGCGCGAGTACGAGCTCGAAGCCCAGGCGGAGGCCCGGCGCAAGGCGTCGGAGGAGTCCGACGGTCAGATCCGCGCGTTGCAGGCCGAGCTGGCCAAGCTGCGCACCACGCTGGAGCAGGTGATCGGCGGTGACGTGCTCTTCGAGCGGGTCGCGTTGCGCGCCGAGTCCACTCGGGTGCGTTCGCTGGGCGAGCGCCCGCAGGGCGAGACGCAGCTCGTCCAGCACCGCCCGCAGCGGCCGAAGACGATCCAGCAGCCGGTCCAGCAGCAGCCCGCCCCGGCTCCGGCCGCGGCCAAGACGGACGTGATGGCCCGGCTCTCCGGCGAGGTCCCGCTCGACCAGCCGACGCCGCAGGCTCCGAAACCGCAGATGTCCCAGGCCTTTCCGAGTCGTCCGGGGCCGCAGCGCCCGGACCGCACGGCCTACGAGACGCCGAGCCCCGACCCGGCGGGCGCGCACACGGCGGGCACGTCGGTCAACGACCTCCTCGCCGCCTACGGCGGCAGCACCGACGGCCAGCCCCGCCGCCGTCGCCGTTCGTGAGTTCCCCGGCCGACAACGGTCAGGGGAGCAAAAGCAGAACCATTCGGTCAGTCGCGAATCGGGTTCTCTAGGGTCTGGGGCGTGTCGAGTCATGATCACGCGGAGCCGATCGCTGACGTCTCCCGCGCGCGCCGGTTGCAGAGCCGCAAGCACCACGCCGTCGGCTGGCCGATCGCCGGCTTGATCCTGCTCGGCATGATCGGGCTGATCATGCTGGGGATCACGACGTCCAAGGTCGGTGCGCTGCCGGCCGTGTTCGGCGCGGCCGCCGCGCTGCTGCCGGTCGGTGTCGTGGTGGCCGCGACGGTCTGGATCGATCGCTGGGAGCCCGAGCCGCCGATGCTGATGGTCGGCGCGTTCCTGTGGGGAGCGGGCGGTGCGACGGCCTGCTCGCTGCTGCTCAACAACACCTCGCAGTCGGTGGCGAACCTGCTGCTGGGCCAGGCCGATCACAAGTTCTTCCTGACCGCGGTGATCGGGCCGCTGGTGGAGGAGGCCGCCAAGGCCGTGTTCGTGGTGGGTCTGTGGATCCGCCGCCGCGCCGAGTTCAACGGCCTGGTCGACGGCATCGTCTACGCGTCGCTGACCGCGGCCGGCTTCGCCTTCACCGAGAACATCCTCTACTTCGGCAAGGCCTTCGCCGACGGCGGTGTGACCGGGGGAGCGGTCGTGGCCCTGTTCGTGCTGCGCGGTGTGCTGGCGCCGTTCTCGCACCCGCTGTTCACCGCGATGTTCGGCATCGCCGTCGGTTTCGCGTGGGGCGCTCGCACCCGGAGCCAGCAGCTGGGCTGGCTGGTCGCCGGCTACCTGGTGGCGGTGCTGCTGCACGCGGTGTGGAACTCGGCGACGTTCCTCGGCGGGGCCGGTTTCATCAACGTCTACTTCTTGATCATGGTGCCGGTCTTCCTCGGCACGTTCGCGCTGATCGTGTGGCAGCGCAAGCGGGAGCAGCGCATCGTCATCGCGCAGCTGCCGAAGCTGGAGCGGGCCGGGCTGGTCGCGCGCAGCGAGATCGACCTGCTCGCGAGCCTGACCGGAAGGCAGGGCTGGTTGCGCAAGGTCAAGCGGCACGCGGGCAGCCAGGCCGCGAAGTCGGTGCGCGACTACCAGATCGCGGTCACCGAGCTGGCGTTCCTGCAGCACCGCTCGGAGGCGGGGCGCACCACCAGCGCCGCCCGCCGCGCACGCCGGGAGAAGCTGATCGCCGACCTCAAGCAGGCCCGCCGCTCGGCCGCAGGGCGCCAGGAGGCCATCCAGACCGCCCGGATCAACATCGACGAGCTGACCCGCCGAGTCCCGAAGCCACGTGGGTGAGCGGGCTCGTTCGCGTGGTTCTCGCCACCTTTGACCGTCGTGGAGTAGCCCCGGCACCGGGTGTTGGGGCTACTCTCGCGGCGCTGTCTGGTACCCGGTAGCGGGACTGGAACGGTATGGGAGGAACACGTGGCGATGTCTGCTGAACCCACGGGCCCACGGCTGCGCGTAGGAGTGATCTCCGCTGGTCGGGTGGGTGCCGTGCTGGGCGCCGCACTGCAGCGGGTCGGGCACGAGGTCGTCGCGGTCTCCGCCGTCTCGGACGCCTCGCTGCGTCGCGCGGAGGAGCTGCTTCCCGGTGTGCCGGTCGAGCCGCCGGACGCGGTCGCGGGCAAGGCCGAACTGCTGGTCCTGGCGATCCCGGACGACGCGATCCCGGGCATGGTGCAGGGCCTGGTCACCGCCGACGCGCTGCACGGATCGCAGCTGATCATGCACACCTCGGGCTCGCAGGGCGTGACCGCGCTGGAGCCGGCCGCCGCCATCGGCGCGCTGCCGATGGCCATGCACCCCGCGATGACCTTCACCGGCCGCGCCGAGGACGTCCAGCGCCTGTCCGACGCATGCATGGTCATCACCGCCGACGAGCTCACCGGCTGGAGCGTCGCGGAGAGCATCGCGATCGAGCTGGGCATGGAGCCGGTGCGCCTGCCAGAAGAGGCCCGTCCGCTGTACCACGCGGCCCTCACCCACGGCGCGAACCACCTGATCACGCTGGTCAACGAGTGCCAGCAGCTGCTGCGCGACGCCGGGGTGGAGGTGCCGGGCCGGGTGATGGCGCCGCTGCTGTCGGCGTCGCTGGACAACGCGCTGCGCCTGGGCGACCGGGCCTACACGGGTCCGGTGGTGCGCGGCGATTCCGGAACCGTGCGCGGGCACCTGCGCGCGCTGTCCGACGCCGACCCGGACGTCGTTCCCGGCTACCGGGAACTGGCTCGCCGCACGGCGGTCCGGGCCGAGCGGAGCGGTCTGCTGCGCGGTGACGTCGCCGCGCGGGTGCACGAGGCCCTCGACGAGGAACAGGCTTGACCCGCGATCTTCGCGGCGGAGACATGGAGTCGACGATGACCAACAACCCCGGCTACCAGCGCGGTGAGCTGACCGTGCACGCCGACCCTGCGGAGCTCGCGCGCGTCACCCGCGCCCTGCGGGCCACCGGCCGCAAGGTGCACCTGGTGCCCACGATGGGCGCGCTGCACCGCGGTCACCTGGAGCTGATCAAGCGGGCGAAGCAGGACATCAACGCCGTCGTGGTGGTGTCGATCTTCGTCAACCCGCTCCAGTTCGGCCCGAACGAGGACTTCGACCGCTACCCGCGCACCTTCGACGCCGACGTCGAGGCGTGCCGCGAGGCCGGTGTGGGCCTGGTCTTCGCGCCGACCGTGGACGCGATGTACGGCGGCGGGCGTGAGCTGTCGGTGCACGCCGGGCCGCTGGGCGAGGAGCTGGAGGGCGCGACCCGCAAGGGGCACTTCGACGGGATGCTGACCGTGGTGCTCAAGCTGCTCAACATCGTGCGCCCCGACCTGGCCTTCTTCGGCGAGAAGGACTACCAGCAGCTGGTCCTGATCCGGAAGATGGCGCGGCAGTTCGACCTGGACTCCAAGATCCAGGGCATCCCCACCGTCCGCGAGTCCGACGGCCTGGCGCTGTCCAGCCGCAATCTCTACCTCGACTCCGACCAGCGGCGTGCCGCCCTGGCGATCTCGGCGTCGCTGACCGCGGGAGCGCACGCGGCAGCCGGCGGCCCGGAGGCGGTGCTCAAGGCCGCGCACGAGGTGCTGGCCACCGAGCCCCTGGTGCAGCCGGACTACCTGGAGCTGCGGGATCCCGAGCTGGGCCCGGCTCCGGCCTCGGGTGAGGCACGACTGCTGGTGGCCGCGAAGGTCGGCGCCACCAGGCTGATCGACAACGCGATGGTCCTGCTCGGCGAGTGAACCGGCCCCTAGGAGGTCAGCGATGTTCCGCACGATGTTGAAGTCCAAGATCCACCGGGCCACCGTCACCCAGGCCGACCTGCACTACGTCGGCTCGGTGACCGTCGACGAGGACCTGATGGAGGCCGCGGACCTGCTCGAAGGCGAGCAGGTCGCGATCGTCGACGTCACCAACGGCGCCCGGCTGGAGACCTACGTGATCACCGGCGAGCGGGGTTCCGGGGTGATCGGGATCAACGGCGCCGCCGCGCACCTGATCGAGCCCGGTGACATCGTCATCCTCATCGCCTACGGCGTGATGGGCGAGCTCGAAGCCCGCAACTTCAAGCCCAAGGTGATCTTCGTCGATGCCGACAACAAGGCAGTTGATCTCGGGGCCGATCCCGGTCATGCGCCGGAGGGGTCGGGGCTTCTTTCCTCCCAAGCCGACGCTGAGACGGACGATGCCGCGAAGCTCGATGCCTTGCTCCAGCAGCCGGAGAACTGATCGAGAACTCCGTGGTCCCCGTGCTTGTCGGTGCCAGAAGCGGAACCTCAGACGCCCTCTGGCTCCGGGATCCGAGACGTCCACTACACGGCGCTACGGCTGTCCTCCCCGGAGGACGTCTGAGAACCCGCGGCGGTGCGGGTTGCTCGGGTGGGGTGAGGAGAAACCGGCTTCGCCGGTTGCCTGACGTGTCCTTTTCGTGCGAAGGGATCATTTTCCGTGCTGCTGGCCATTGACGTCGGGAACACCAACATCGTCCTCGGGCTGTACGACGACGTCGATGACCCGCCGGATCTCGCCGCGACGCTGGTCCGGGACTGGCGGATGCGCACCGAGCCGCGGATGACGGCCGACGAGATGGCGCTGACCATGCGGGGGCTGATCGGGGACTACGCCGAGCGGATCACCGGCATCGCCGCGCTGTCCACGGTTCCGGCGCTGCTGCGCGAGCTGCGGGTGATGCTGGAGCGCTACTGGACCGACGTGCCGCGCGTGGTGGTCGAGCCCGGCGTGCGCACGGGCGTTCCGCTGCTGGTGGACAACCCGAAGGAGGTCGGCGCGGACCGGGTGATCAACACCTTGGCCGCGCACCACCTGCACGCCACGAACTGCGTGGTCGTGGACTTCGGCACCTCGACGAACATCGACGTCATCTCCGCCAAGGGCGAATTCCTCGGCGGCGCCTTCGCGCCAGGCGTGGAGATCTCGCTCGACGCGTTGGCCTCGCGGGCGGCGCAGTTGCGCAAGGTGGAGTTGGTCCGGCCGCGCTCGGTCATCGGAAAGAACACGGTTGAATGCCTTCAATCCGGAATTCTTTTCGGATTCGCGGGTCAAGTCGACGGACTCGTCCGCCGAATCGTGGATGAACTCGAAGCCACCCACGGAGGCCCCACCACGGTGCTGGCCACCGGAGGTCTGGCCCCGCTGGTCTTCTCCGAATCCACGACGATCACCCACCACGTCCCGGACCTCACCCTCCTGGGCCTGCGCCTGGTCTACGACCGAAACTTCCGCTGATCAGAGAAGTAGGCGAGCGGCAAGGCCCGCACCGTCAGGCAAGCACCGAAGGTGCTTTCTCCTGGCCCCGCCTGAGCAACTTCCACCGCCGGGGGTTCTCCAGCGGCTTCGTGGCGAGCACGCCGCGACGCCGCGTATCGACATACTCAAGGAGTGGCGCGCGAGTCCACGGAGCCGCTCAGGTTCCCCCACCCGCACCGCTAAGCAGGCCGCCGGAAACAGAAAACACACCACTACGTACCCTGTTTTGCGTGACTGACCAGGACACTTCCAATCCCCCGGCAAGCGCTGACGGCGTCGAAGACCTGCCGGAACAGATGCGGATCCGGCGGGAGAAGCGGGAGCGCCTGCTCGACGCCGGAGTCGACCCGTACCCGGTGACGCTGCCCATCACGCACGGGCTGGCCGAAATCCGCTCCGCCCACGAGGGCCTGGAGCCGGACACCGCGACCGGCGAGCAGGTCGGCGTGGCAGGCCGCGTGATGTTCCTGCGCAACACCGGCAAGCTCTGCTTCGCCACGCTGCGCGCCGGCGACGGGACGGAGCTGCAGGCGATGCTGAGCCTCAAGCAGGTCGGCGAGGAGTCGCTGACGTCCTGGAAGGGCGAGGTGGATCTCGGCGACCACGTCTTCGTGCACGGTGAGGTCATCACCTCCCGGCGCGGTGAGCTTTCGGTGATGGCCGATGAATGGCGGATGGCGGCGAAGTCGCTGCGCCCGCTTCCGGTCATGCACAAGGAACTCGGCGAGGAAATGCGAGTCCGCCAGCGCTACGTCGACCTGATCGTGCGCAAGCAGGCCGCGGAAACGGTGCGCACCCGGGCCGCGGTGCAGCGCTCGCTGCGTGATTCCTTCGAACAGCGCGGATACATCGAGGTGGAAACCCCGATGCTGCAGACGTTGCAGGGCGGTGCCGCCGCTCGCCCGTTCACCACGCATTCCAACGCCTTCGACATCGACCTGTTCCTGCGCATCGCGCCGGAGTTGTATCTGAAGCGCTGCGTTGTCGGTGGGATCGAGAAGGTTTTCGAGATCAACCGAAACTTCCGGAACGAAGGCAGTGATTCTTCCCACTCGCCCGAGTTCGCAATGCTCGAGTTCTACCAGGCCTACGCCGATTACAACGACATGGCCGATCTGACCAGGTCGCTCATCCAGGAAGCGGCAGAACGGGTCTCCGGTTCTCAGGTCGTCACGTGGTTCGACGGAACCGAGTACGACCTCTCCGGTGAGTGGGCGACGCTGACGATGTACGAGTCGTTGTCGGAAGCGCTGGAATCCGAGGTGACGCCGGAAACGCCGGTTGAAGCGTTGCGCAAGCACGCGGACGCGCTCGGTGTGCAGGTCGATCCGAAGATGGGTCACGGCAAGCTGGTGGAAGAGCTGTGGGAGCACACCGTCGGTGACCATTTGGCGGCCCCCACCTTCGTCCGCGACTTCCCGGTGGAGACCTCGCCGTTGACCCGTCAGCACCGCGAGAAGGCGGGTGTTGCGGAAAAGTGGGATCTCTACGTTCGCGGGTTCGAGCTGGCGACCGGTTACTCGGAACTCGTGGATCCGGTTGTGGAACGGCAGCGGCTGGAGGAGCAGGCCGCGCTCGCGGCGGCTGGAGATGACGAGGCCATGCCGGTCGACGAGGACTTTTTGCGCGCTCTGGAGTACGGAATGCCTCCCAGCGGTGGCGTGGGAATGGGTATCGACAGGTTGTTGATGGCGTTGACCGGTCTCGGTATCCGGGAGACGATCCTGTTCCCGTTGGTCCGCCCGGAATGACCCGATCAGGGTGGCTCAACAGAATTTTGTGGACCGGATGAGTGCATTATCGGAGTCCCTGCGCTAACCTGACCCCAGAATGTGTCGGCGACGGCTTTTGGCGTACTTGCCCAAGTGCGGCTGGCGTTCTGGCGAGGGGGTTTCCGCTCCCGGCAGATGGTTGCTGTCCCGCTAAAGCACAATTTTTTGCTCGGGGAGGACTTCGAAGATGGCGCAGAAGGTCACTGTCACCCTTGTCGACGATCTGGATGGTGGGCAGGCCGACGAAACCGTTGAGTTCGGATTGGACGGCGTGTCGTACCAGATCGACCTTTCCGCCGACAATGCCGGAGATCTGCGGGAGGCGCTGGCCAACTACGTGTCCAACGCGCGGCGCGCCGGCGGCCGCAAGAAGCCTGGTCCGCGCCCGGGTGCGGCCGCGCGTTCCACCGGTGGTTCCACCAGTGCGGACCGCGAGCAGAACCAGGCCATTCGCGAATGGGCGCGCAAGCGCGGCCTGAAGGTGTCGGACCGCGGTCGTATCCCGGCCGACATCGTGGAGCAGTACCACCAGGCGAACTGAAACTCGCGTTCAAGAGGCGTTTGCCGGGTCGTCGGGGCCCGGTGAACGCCTTTTGTTGCGTTCGGGTAACTCATTTGCGCGGTTTCCCCCCGATTGATCAACTTTCCCGGAAAACCGCTGGCATAACGGCCCGGGCCGCACGTCCGCTACAGCTCTTCCACTTTTCGTCCGGAGTCTCGAACAACTCCCGCCGCTCGCGGCTGTGATGGCGAACATCCGAACCCGCTCTGTCGGTGCGGCTTAGGTTGTCCTAACCTGGGCAACGTCCGGGTGAACACCGAAGGGGAGTGGGACGTGGCTCGAACGGAGGCTCTCACCGAGCCGCCCACGTCGGAAACCGCGTCCGCCGCACCTGGTGAGCGCCTGAAGCGCAGACGCTCCCGCCGCCTCACCGGCATCGGGATCCTGCTGCTCGTGCTGCTGGCCAGCGTCGTGCTGAGCATCGCGGTCGGCGCCAAGACGATTCCGCTCGCCGAGGTCTGGAGCGGCCTGGTCGCGCCCGGCGGCACCGAGAACGACCTGATCATCCGGGAGCTGCGGATCCCGCGCACCGTCGCCGGCGTGCTGGCCGGTGCCGCGCTCGGACTGGCCGGTGCGCTGATGCAGGGTCACACCCGCAACCCGCTCGCCGATCCCGGCATCCTCGGCATCACCCAGGGCGCGGGACTCGGCGTCGTGCTCGCCGTCTACACCTTCGGCATCACCACGCTGTTCGGCTTCATCTGGTTCGGCTTCGCCGGCTCGCTGATCGGTGCTCTGGCGGTGTTCGCGATCGGCTCGATGGGCCGCGGCGGCGCCACTCCGGTGACGCTGGCGCTGGCGGGCATGGCGATCAGCTCGCTGCTGCACGCGATCACCTCGGCCCTGGTGCTCACCGACCAGCAGACGATGGACACCTACCGCTTCTGGAAGGTCGGCTCGATCGCCATCACCGATCCGTCGGTGCTGCCGCAGGTCGCGCCCTTCGTGGTGGTCGGTCTCGTGCTGGGGCTGGCCAACGCGACCAGCCTCAACGCGCTGTCGCTGGGCGAGGACGTGGCCAGCGCGCTGGGCCACCGGGTGGTCTGGGCGCGCCGCGCCGGGATCGCCGCGGTGAGCGTTCTGGTCGGCGGGGCCGTCGCGATCTGCGGGCCGATCGGCTTCGTCGGGCTGGTCGTGCCGCACGTCGCCCGCTACTTCACCGGTGCCGACTACCGCTGGCTGCTGCCCTTCGCCGCGCTGCTCGGCTGCTCGCTGGTGCTGCTGGCCGACGTGCTCGGCCGCATCGTCGCCCGGCCCGCCGAGGTGCAGGTGGGCGTGATGCTGGCGATGGTCGGCGCCCCGTTCTTCATCGCTCTCGTGCGACGCCGGAAGTTGGTGCGGCTATGACGGCGACCGTTCAGGACCGGCCGGTCGAGGAGGTCACCGGGCGGCGGCCGCTGCGGGTCGGCCCGGTCTCCGGCGTGTTCCGGCTCCGGCCGCTGCTGGCGCTGGTCGGCGGGCTCGTGGTGCTGCTGGCGGTGTTCGTCCTCGACGTCGGGATCGGTGAGTACCCGATCAGCCCGGCCGAGGTGCTCAGCACGCTGTTCGGCGGCGGCGACCGCGCGCAGTCGATCATCATCTGGGAGCTGCGGATGCCGCGCGGCCTGACCGCGCTGCTCGTGGGTGCTGCGCTGGGCCTGGCGGGCGCGATCATGCAGGCGCTGGCCCGCAACCCGCTGGCCAGCCCGGACATGCTCGGCATCACCTGGGGCGCCGGGTGCGCGGCCGTCGGGGTGATCGTGTTCGCCGGGACCGCGGGCAGCCTGTCCGGTGCGCTGTCCGACTACGGGCTGCCGGTGGTGGCGCTGGTCGGCGGCCTGGTCACCGGCATCGCGGTGTACCTGCTGGCCTATCGGCGAGGAGTGGACTCCTACCGGTTGGTGCTGGTCGGCGTGGGCGTCAGCGCGCTGGCGGGCAACGCCGTCTACTGGCTGCTGACCGTCGGCGACGTCAACGACGCCGGTCGCGCCATGGTGTGGTTGACCGGCAGCCTCAACGCGCGCGGCTGGGAGCACGTGGTGCCGACCGCCATCGCGCTGGCCGTGCTGGTCCCGCTCGCCCTCGTCGGCGCCCACGTGCTGGGTGCGCTCCAGTTCGACGACGACACGGTGCGGGGTCTCGGCGTGCGGATGGACCTCGCGCGCGGCTTCCTGCTGTTCGCCTCGGTCGTGCTGGCCTCGATCGCCACCGCGGCGGCCGGCCCGATCCAGTTCGTCGCGCTGGCCACCCCGCAGATCGCGCTGCGGGTCTCGCGCACCTCGCGCCCACCGCTGCTGACCTCGGCCGTGCTCGGCGCCGCGCTGGTGGTCGGTTCGGACGTGATCGCCCGGACCGCGTTCGGCACCCTGGAGCTCCCGGTCGGCATCGTGACCGCGATCCTGGGCGCCCCGTACCTGATCTACCTGCTCATCCGTCGGTACCGGGAGGTCCGAGCATGACCGCGTCCGCCTCTACCCGCCCCGAGCAGGACCAGGCCCGGGCGGTCACCGACCGCCTCCGGGCCCGGGACCTGAAGCTGGCCTACGGGGAGCGCGTCGTCGTCGACGGCCTCGACTTCGAGGTCGCCGGCGGCACGATCACGGCGGTGATCGGCCCCAACGGCTGCGGCAAGTCGACGCTGCTGCGCGCCCTCGGCCGCCTGCTGGCGCCGCAGCGCGGCGAGGTGCTGCTGGACGGCAAGAGGATCCACACGATGTCGACCAAGGAGGTCGCCCGGGTCCTCGGCGTGCTGCCGCAGTCGCCCGCGGCCCCCGAGGGCCTGACGGTGGCCGACCTGGTCGCGCGCGGACGTCACCCGCACCAGTCCTGGTACCGGCAGTGGTCCAGCGACGACGAGTCGGCGGTGGCCGAGGCGCTGGCCATGACGGGCATCGGTGACCTGGCCGAACGCACCCTCGACGAGCTCTCCGGCGGTCAGCGGCAACGCGCGTGGCTGTCCATGGCGCTGGCGCAGGGCACCGACCTGCTGCTGCTCGACGAGCCCACGACCTACCTCGACCTCTCGCACCAGGTGGACGTGCTGGAGCTGGTCGGCAGGCTGCACGACGAGAGCGGCCGGACCGTGGTGATGGTGCTGCACGACCTCAACCTGGCCGCCCGCTACGCCGACCGGCTGGTCGCGATGAAGGAGGGCGCGGTCGTCGCCTCGGGCGAGCCGGGTGAGGTGCTCACCGAGGAACTCCTGGCCGACGTCTTCGACCTCCGAGCCCGTGTGATTCCCGATCCGGTCGCGGGTACTCCCATGGTGGTCCCGATCGGGGGAAGGCGGGCCGGAGAAGGGTCCGGCGCTCAGGCGTGAACACGGTGCGTCACGGTCCGACGCGCGCTGTTCGCGCTCAGCGGAACGGCGCCGAGATCAGGAATCCTGCAGGCCAACGCGCCGTTGGGCACAGTGCCGGACAAGAATGTGGCGTAGCGGGCACGGACCGCGACCGGGGTTGGCTACTACAGTGGTCCCCAAGAGTGCTGAACCCGTCGTGGATCGCGGCGTAGCGCTAAAGCCGTGTCCCGGAACTAGACCGCCGGCGCAGCAGTCAGGGAGTGCGAATGTTCGAGAGGTTCACCGACCGCGCGAGGCGGGTGGTTGTCCTGGCCCAAGAAGAGGCCCGGATGCTCAACCACAACTACATCGGCACCGAGCACATTCTCCTGGGCTTGATCCACGAGGGTGAGGGTGTCGCCGCCAAGGCGCTGGAGTCGCTGGGTATCGCGCTTGAGGGTGTGCGCCAGCAGGTCGAGGAGATCATCGGCCAGGGGCAGCAGGCCCCCAGCGGACACATCCCGTTCACCCCACGGGCCAAGAAGGTGCTGGAGCTGTCGCTGCGGGAGGCGCTGCAGCTCGGCCACAACTACATCGGCACCGAGCACATCCTGCTCGGGCTGATCCGCGAGGGCGAGGGCGTCGCCGCCCAGGTGCTCGTCAAGCTCGGTGCGGACCTCAACCGGGTGCGCCAGCAGGTGCTGCAGCTGCTGTCCGGTTACCAGGGCAAGGAGCCGGCGGAGGCCGGTGGCCGCGGCGAGGGCACGCCGTCGTCGTCGCTGGTGCTGGACCAGTTCGGCCGCAACCTGACGCAGGCAGCGCGCGAGGGCAAGCTCGACCCGGTCATCGGCCGGGACAAGGAGATCGAGCGGATCATGCAGGTCCTCTCGCGCCGCACCAAGAACAACCCGGTGCTCATCGGTGAAGCCGGTGTCGGCAAGACCGCGGTCGTGGAGGGCCTCGCCTCGCAGGTCGTCAAGGGCGAGGTGCCCGAGACGCTCAAGGACAAGCAGCTCTACACCCTCGACCTGGGTTCGCTGGTCGCCGGTTCCCGCTACCGCGGTGACTTCGAGGAGCGCCTGAAGAAGGTGCTCAAGGAGATCAAGACCCGCGGCGACATCATCCTGTTCATCGACGAGATCCACACGCTGGTCGGTGCCGGTGCCGCCGAGGGCGCGATCGACGCCGCCAGCATCCTCAAGCCGATGCTGGCCCGCGGTGAGCTGCAGACCATCGGTGCCACCACGCTCGAGGAGTACCGCAAGTACGTCGAGAAGGACCCGGCTCTGGAGCGCCGCTTCCAGCCGATCCAGGTCGGCGAGCCGTCGCTGGAGCACACCGTCGAGATCCTCAAGGGTCTGCGGGACCGCTACGAGGCGCACCACCGCGTGTCGATCACCGATGGCGCGCTGGTGTCGGCGGCCAACCTGGCCGACCGCTACATCAACGACCGGTACCTGCCGGACAAGGCGATCGACCTGATCGACGAGGCCGGCGCCCGGATGCGCATCCGCCGCATGACCGCTCCGCCGGACCTGCGCGAGTTCGACGAGAAGATCGCCGAGGTCCGCCGCGAGAAGGAGTCCGCGATCGACGCGCAGGACTTCGAGCGGGCCGCCCGCCTGCGGGACGAGGAGAAGCAGCTCCTCGGCCAGAAGGAGGAGCGCGAGAAGCAGTGGAAGGCCGGTGACCTGGACGTCGTCGCGGAGGTCGACGACGAGCAGATCGCCGAGGTGCTGGCCAACTGGACCGGCATCCCCGTCTTCAAGCTCACCGAGGAGGAGACCACCCGTCTGCTCCGCATGGAGGACGAGCTGCACAAGCGGATCATCGGCCAGAACGACGCGGTCAAGGCCGTGTCCCAGGCGATCCGCCGCACCCGCGCCGGCCTGAAGGACCCGAAGCGCCCGTCCGGTTCGTTCATCTTCGCCGGTCCGTCCGGTGTCGGTAAGACCGAGCTGTCCAAGGCGCTCGCGGAGTTCCTCTTCGGCGACGACGACGCGCTCGTGCAGATCGACATGGGTGAGTTCCACGACCGCTACACCGCCTCGCGGCTGTTCGGCGCCCCGCCCGGGTACGTCGGCTACGAGGAGGGCGGCCAGCTCACCGAGAAGGTCCGCCGCAAGCCGTTCTCCGTGGTCCTGTTCGACGAGATCGAGAAGGCCCACCAGGAGATCTACAACACCCTGCTGCAGGTGTTGGAGGACGGTCGTCTCACCGACGGCCAGGGCCGCACGGTGGACTTCAAGAACACGGTGCTGATCTTCACCTCCAACCTCGGCACGCAGGACATCTCCAAGGCCGTCGGCCTGGGCTTCTCCAGTGGTCAGGGCGCTGAGTCCAACTACGAGCGGATGAAGTCCAAGGTCAACGAGGAGATGAAGAAGCACTTCCGGCCGGAGTTCCTCAACCGGATCGACGACGTGATCGTCTTCCACCAGCTCACGGAGTCCGAGATCGTCCAGATGGTCGACCTGCTCTCCAACCGCGTGGAGAAGGCGCTCAAGGGCAAGGACATGGCCCTGGAGCTCACGGACACGGCGAAGAAGCTGCTGGCCAAGCGCGGGTTCGACCCGGTGCTGGGTGCGCGGCCGCTGCGCCGGACGATCCAGCGCGAGATCGAGGACAAGCTGTCCGAGAAGATCCTGTTCGGCGAGGTCGAGCCGGGTCAGATCGTCATCGTCGACGTCGAGGGCTGGGAAGGCGAAGGGCCGGACGACAAGGCCACCTTCACCTTCCGCGGTGAGCCCAAGCCGTCGGCGGTGCCGGACGCCCCGCCGGTCGGCGTCTCCGCCCACGGCGAGGACAAGCAGGACAACGGCAACACCGAGTCCTGATCCAGGACGCGAAACGGCCCCCGCACCCACTCGGTGCGGGGGCCGTTTCGCCGTCCGGGGCCCGGGCTTCACCGGGCCTCGGCACTCATCGGATCCGGCGGATCTCCTCGGTGGGGTGGTCGGCCTGGACGCGGGCGAACTGGACCGTGGGGGCCTCCGCGATCGCCTGGTCCCGGCGGTTGTTGCGGATGCGCAGGACCACGAACACCACGACGGTCAGCGCGGCGGTGATCACCACGGCCCGGGACAGCAGTCCCGCGTACTGCTCGACGAGGTACCAGTGCTGGCCGAGAAGGTAGCCGGCGAGCACGAAGATCGTGTTCCACACCAGGCTGCCCAGCGTCGTGAACAGCGCGAACGTGCTCAGCCGCATCTGCTCGACGCCGGCGGGCAGCGAGATGAAGCTGCGGAACAGCGGGATCATCCGGCCGAAGAACACGGCCTTCACGCCGTGCTTGGCGAACCACGCCTCGGTCTTGTCGACGTCGGAGAGCTTCACCAGCGGCAGCTTCGCCGCGACCGCGCGCGTCCGCTCCCGGCCCAGCTTCGCGCCGAGCCAGTACAGCGCGAGGGCGCCGACCAGCGAGCCCAGCGTGGTCCACAGGACCGCTCCGAGCAGCGACATGTCGCCGCGGCTCGCGGTGAACCCGGCCAGCGGCAGGATCAGCTCGGACGGGATCGGCGGGAACAGGTTCTCCAGGGCGATGATCATGCCGGCGCCCGGGCCGCCGAGGGTTTCCATCACCCCGATGACCCAGGCTGTGAAGCCGGTGGGCTGGGCGGACGTGGCGGCTGTCGTCGTCAGATCCATGCGGGGCGAACTCCGGTGGTCGTTTGTCCGTTTATTCCATGATTCCAGCGGATTCCGGGGTTTCGCCCTGATCGCGTGTGACCTGTGGCACTCCTCGGCGTGTCCGGTGATCTTTGGCAGGCTGGGACGCAACCATCCGGGGGCGTCGGACGTCCGGATGGCCGGGGGCTGGGGAGCAGACGGAGGCAGGGATGACGCGCACGGCGCACGAGGCGGTCGACGAGCCGGTGGACGACGACGTCGCCCGCAAACCCGGCGGTGGCTGCATGACGGCGCTGCTGTCGCTGCTCACGCTGGCCTTCCTGGGCTGGGCGGCGCTGCCGATCGTCGAGCTCGACGTCGAGCGCTACACCGTGGCGTTGACCGCGCTCACCCCGTACGCGGTGGTCGCCGGGGCGGTCCTGGTGCTGCTGGGGTTGCTGCTGCGGCGCTGGCTCAACGTGCTCTTCGCGCTGCTGGCGACGGTCGCGCTGATCTACACCGTCGTCCCGCGCGTGCTGCCGGACCAGGTGGCCGCCGGGGGCGAGCCGCTGCGGGTGCTGTCGGTCAACACCTACTTCGGCGGCGCCGATGCCGCCAAGATCGTCGAGGAGGTCCGGGGCAGGCGCGTGGACGTGCTCAGCCTCCAGGAGCTCACCCCGGAGATGGTCGCCGCGCTCGACCGGGCGGGCCTGTTCGCGGAGCTGCCGAACCGGGTCCTGCAGCCGGGCCCGAAGGCCGACGGCACCGGGATCGTCTCCCGCTACCCGCTGCGCGAGCTGGCGCTGGTGCCTCCCACGACCCTGGCGCAACCGTCAGCGCTGGTGGACGTGCCGGTGGGCCGGGACGTGGAGTTCGTCGCGGTGCACCCGATCTACCCGATGGGGGCCGACACCGCGCAGGTCTGGGCGCGCGACCTGGTCGCGCTGCCCGAGCCCTCGCGGACCGGGCGGCCGCGGGTGATGGCGGGTGACTTCAACGCGACCCTCGACCACACCCGGCTCAAGGACCTCATCGGCCGCGGTTATCTCGACGCCGCCGCCGCGGTGGGCGCGGGTCTGACGCCGACGTGGCCCGCGGACTGGACCGCGCCACCGGTGGCCATCGACCACGTGCTGTCCTCGGGCGGCGTGCGCGCGCAGGATTACGAGGTCATCGACATCCCAGGCAGCGACCACAGGGCCGTGTTCACGACCCTGCGCGTCGCCGGCTGATTCACTTCTCCGGGTGGGAGCCCAGCACGACCTCGAACTCCAGCAGGCTGGAGCCGGAGGCGACGGGGTTCTTCCGCTCGCCCGCGTGGGCTTCCTTGGCCGGGCCGTTGGCCCAGTTCTGGAAGTCCTCCTCGGTCTCCCACTTCGTGTAGACGAAGTACCGGTTGTCGCCCTTCACCGGGCGCAGCAGCTCGAAGCCCAGGAAGCCGGGCGCGTCGTCGACCGAGCCGTGGCGGGAGGCGAAGCGCTTCTCCAGCTCCGGACCGGAACCTTCGGGGACCTCGATCGCGTTGATCTTCACAACAGCCATGGCTCAACCCTACGAGCGTTTCCCGCCGAGCACCGTGTCTCGTCGATCTCACCCGCGGTAGCACTCACAGCTCGATCTGCGGGTGCAGGCGCCCCAGCGTCCACGTGCGCTGCCGGTGCACCACGAGCGTCGTCAGCAGGACCACGGCCAGCAGCACGCTGCCCAGCACGGCCACGTCCCGGTACAGGTGCATCGCCAGGCCGCCGGAGATCGTCACCCGAAGCCCGTCGACCAGGTAGGTCATCGGCAGGAACGGGTGGATCGCCTGGAACGGGGCCGGTGTCGTCTCCATCGGGTACAGGCCGCCGCACGCGGTGAGCTGCACGATCAGCAGCACCAGCGACAGCAGGTCGCCGATCGCGCCGAACGCGGTGCGCAGCAGGTGGTCGATGGCGACGAACGTCACCGCGGCCAGCGACAGGATCCCGAGCGTCCAGGGCACGTGCACCGGGTTGAGCCCGAGCCCGAAGTTGACCACCGCGAACAGCACCAGGCCGCCGATCACGCCGAGCGCCGCGGCGGGCAGCAACCCGGCGACGGCGATCGAGAACGGGTTGATCCGGTCCGCCAGCGCCCGCAGGTTCACCGGCTTGAGCAGCAGGTACGCGAACAGCCCGAACACCCACAGCGCGATCGCGAAGAAGAACGGGGCCAGACCGCGTCCGTAGACGTACGCGGGGTTGAGGTTGGCCGTGCGGATCTCGGTGGGCGAGCCCAGGACGTCGGCCGCGTGCGCGACCTGCGTCGGGTTGGTCGGCGGGATCCGGTGCAGCGCGTCGTTGATCATCTTCTGCAGGTCCTTCGAGCTCCCGTTGAGCTGACCCGCGCCCGTCTGCAGCACGTTGCTGCCCGCCACCAGCGAGTTCAAGCCGCCGGTGATGCCCTGCGACCCGGCCGCCACCTGCGTCGTCCCGGCGTGCAGCGTGTCCACCGGTGCGGTGATCGACCGGACCCGCTCCTGCAGCGGCCCCATGCTGGCCTGCAGCGCCCGCGCCCGGCGGCTGGCCTCCTCCGCGGTCCGCAGCGACTCCCGCGCCCGGGCATCGGCCGCCGACGCGCCACCGGCGAGTCGGTGGGAGGTGTCCAGGGCCTGCTGGTAGGCCGGATCACCGCGCAGCTCGGGGTGCGCGGAACCGAGCCGCTGCACCGCGGAGAGCCCGTCGGCGGCCTGCTGCTCCAGCATCGCCGTCGCGGTGGAGATCGACGTGAGCCCGCTGACCGCGACACCGCTGGCGTTGACCAGCGAGTTGACCGCACCGGGAAGCTGATCGGCGGTGAAGTCGGCGATGCTGTTCAGCTGCCCGTCCAGCCGGGCCGTCGCCTCCGAGATGTCCCGCACGCCGTTGGAGACCAGGCTCGTGCCGTCCCGCACCCCGCCGAGCCCCCTGGTGAGAGCGGCCGTGCCCTGCATGCTCAGACCGGTGCCGTCGACGAGCTTCTTCGACGCCTCCGACGCGGCGTGCAGCTTCTCCCGCATGTGGCCGAGCTCGCCGTAGAGGGCGCGGGCGTAGCTGGCGTGCGCGGCGGCGTTGATCTGGTTCTGCAGCTCGGTCTCGACGGTGTCGGCCATGATCCCGGCGATGTAGCCGTTGGCGTCGTTCTTCGTCAGCCGCACCGCCGCCCGCTTCGGGTTGCCGTCGGCGGCCGCCGCGAGCTTGGCGCTGAAATCGGACGGGACCTCGATGACGAAGTAGTAGTGCCCCTCGGCGAGCCCCCGCCGCGCCTCGGTGCCGCGCACGAAGCGCCAGTCGAAGACGTCGTTGACCTTGAGCTGCCTGATGAACTGCACGCCCGCATCGAGGTGCTCCCCGTTGCGGTCCACCGCCCGGTCGTTGTTGACCACCGCCACCGGAACCCGGTTGAGCTTGCCGTAGGGGTCCCAGTTCGACCACAGGTACAGCGCCCCGTACAGCAGCGGCACCAGGATCAGGACGAGCGGGACCAGCCGGAGCAGGCGGCCTCGGAAGCGCCGCAGCTCCAGCCAGGCGAGCCGAACGGCCCTCACCTGCCGGCCTTTCCCACCAGCTCGATCTCCGCGGTCGGCTCGTAGAACCGGCCCGCGGGCAGGCGCACCACGTTGACGTCCCCGGGCGGGCGGTCGGTGGAGCTGGCGATCACCGTCATCCCGATCCGGGTGACCTCGTGCAGCGCCGCCCACACCCGCGCCCGGCCGGACTGGGTCAGGCCCGCGTCGACGTCGTCCACCACGATCCCGGCGGGTGCCGGGGCGGCGGCGAGGGCGACCGCGAGCAGCAGCTGCTCCTCCGCGGGCAGCTCGCCGATCAGCAGCGACCGGTCCACGTCCAGCCCGACGAGCTCCAGACCCAATTCGAGGGAGGCCTTGTTGGTGCCGCTGATGATCCTGCGCTCGGTGATCGCCTCCCGGACCCGGTGCCGCGGCTCGAGCTCGCAGCCCGGCCGCAGCCGGGCCGGCCGGATCAGCTTGCGCACCTTGCGAGCCTTGCGCGGCAGCGGGAACCCGTCGACGTCCAGCTCGCCGGTGATGATCCGCAGCCGTCCGCACAGCACCAGCAGCAGCGCCGTGCGCCCGGAACCGCTCGGCCCGGTCACCACGGTCAGCGAACCGGGCTCGACGCGAAGGTCCAGGTTGGCGAACACGACGCCTTCCGGCCCCTTCGCGGCGATCCCGTGCGCGAGGATTCCCGCGCCGAGGACGTACATGAGCTCTCCTCCCGCACTAGTGGAGGTCGTGCACGTCCAAAGTGGCCGTTCAGCCCAAGGTCGGCAACTCGTGACGATCTGCGTCTCAGGTGGTTTTCAGGAGCGTTTCCGCTTCGGCGGTGCGGGTGTCGACGACGGCGATCTCCTCGACCGCTGCGCGCACGGGTTCGGGCGGGAGCAGCGCGGCGAAGGCGGTGGTCAGCTGATCGGTGTCGAGGCCCTTGGCGAGCACGCAGCACGGGATCCAGGCGCCCGGGAAGTAGTAGGCCGACGGGTTTTTCACCTTGCCCGCCAGCAGGTCGTGCACGGCCGAGTGCACCGCCAGCAGCTCGGTGTCGACGACCGCTCCCAGCAGCAGCATCCGCTCGTCACCGGGCAGCGTGCCCAGCGTGTGCAACCACAGGTCGGGGATCGACAGCAGCTCCAGCTCGCCGCGCAGCGCCTTGCGCGCCGGGGGAGGGATGCTGCCCGCGACGGCGAGCGTCACCTGCGGACGGTCGCCCGCGCCGGGGATTCCGGCTTCACCGAGGCGTTTCCAGAGGTCGCGGATCCGCGCCTCGGTCTCGTCGTCGAAGTGGAACACCAGCGCATCGGCCATCAGCGCTCTCCGGGGAGCGCGAAGCGGCCGTCGTCGGTCTGCTCGACGAGCCCGTCCACCAGCAGGGAATCGAGGCAGCGATCGCGCTGACCGGCCTCGTCCCACGCCGCGTCGAGCTGATCGCGGGTGACCGGGCCGGTCGAACCGCGCAGCACGTCCAGCAGCCTGCCGCGCACCTGCCGGTCGGTGCCCGCGAACTTCTGCACCTTCTTCGGCGGGCCCGCGTAGGCCGGTCGGCCGTTGTGCTGCCAGGCGCAGTCGGCGGCGATCGGGCACCGCTCGCAGCTCGGCGAGCGGACCGTGCACACGACCTGCCCGAGCTCCATCAACGCCGCCGACAGCGTCGCCGCGGGAGCGTCCTCGGCGGGCAGCAGGGCGTCCACGTCGGCGAGATCGCGGTTGGTCGACGGCGGTCCGGCATCCCCGGCACCGTGCACCGCGCGGGCCACGACCCGGCGGACGTTGGTGTCGACGACCGGAGCGCGCCTGCCGTAGGCGAAGGCCGCCACGGCGCGAGCGGTGTAAGCGCCGATGCCGGGCAGCGCGAGCAGGGTGTCCACGTCGGAGGGCACCACGTCGTCGTGCTCGGCGGCGATCCTCGCGGCGGCCTCGTGCAGGCGCAGCGCGCGACGCGGGTAGCCGAGCTTGCCCCACGCGCGCAGCACTTCGCCCTGCGATTCGGCGGCGAGGTCGGAGGGACGCGGCCAGCGGTGCATCCACTCCTCCCAGATCGGTTGGACGCGGTTGACCGGCGTCTGCTGCAGCATCGTCTCGCTGACCAGCACGCCCCAGCCCGTCACGCCGGCGGCGCGCCAGGGCAGCGGGCGGGCGGTGGCGGTGAACCAGTCGGCCAGGGCGTCGAGGTCGAGCCGGGGGTCGGCTCCGGTGGCGGGAGTGTTCATGGCGTCTTCAGATACTGCCAGGCGATCGGTGGTCGCCCGAAAGAAGCCCGTTGATCACGTTCCGCAGCAGCGGATACGCCCCATCGGGCGATCATCGAAGGGTCCATTCAGCGTAGTCGCCGGGTTACGGTCGGTTCGTGCTTGATCCGAACGGTCCGTTGCCCCCTGCGGTGTACTGGCGTCGCCGCGCCGTGGCGATCTCCGTCTCCGCGTTGGTCGTGGCACTGCTCGGATGGGGCGTGGTCGCCCTGATCACCGGCACCGGTGAACCGTCGGCCACGACGCCGCAGCACGTGGCCAGACCACCGGGGCAGCCCGTGGCGGTGGCCGCCGACCACGGGCCGGAAGCGTGCCCGGACCAGATGCTGCGGGTGGCCTCCGAAGTCGGGCAGCCGGCGTACCGGACGGGCGAGCGGATCGGGCTCGCCGTCGTCGTCACCAACACCGGTCCTCGCCCCTGCGTGCGCGACCTCAACCGGATGCTCCGCGAGATCGAGGTGACCACCCCGGCCGGACGCCACGTGTGGTCCAGCAACGACTGCTACGCGGAATCGACCAACGAGCGGCCGGTCCTCGAACCCGGCGAACCCGTCCGCAACGACGTGCTGTGGCAGGGCCTGACCTCGGCTCCGGGCTGCACCGCCCGTCAGGAGCGCGTGCCGCCCGGCGACTACCTGGCGGTCGCCCGGCTCACCTCGATCGCCAGCGCGCCCACGCCGTTCCGGGTGGTTCCCTAGTCCGACTCCTGCTTGCGGCGGCGGACCAGCTTCAGCGCATCCTTGATGGTCGCGACCTCGGTGACCTTGATGCCCTTGGGCAGCGGACCCGGATCCGGCGGCACCAGCGCGCGGTCGAACCCCAGCCGCGCGGCCTCCGCCAAGCGCCGTCCCACGCCGTTGACCCGGCGGATCTCACCCGCGAGCCCGACCTCGCCGATCACGACCAGGTTCGGCGGCAGTGGACGTCCCGTCTGGGAGGACGCGACGGCCATCGCGATCGCCAGATCGGCGGCCGGCTCACCGATCTTGGTGCCGCCGACCGTCGCGGCGAACACGTCGTGCGAGCCGGTCGGGATGTGCCCGTGCTTGCCCAGCACCGCGAGCATCATCGACACCCGCGCCGAGTCCAGCCCGCTCACCGATCGCCGCGGCATGGCCATCTCGGTCTTCATCAGCAGTGCCTGGATCTCCACCAGCAGCGGGCGCTTGCCCTCGACCATGACCGTCACCGCCGTCCCGTCGACGGCCGCTTCCTGCCGGTTGATGAACAGGCCCGACGGGTCCAGCACCTCGGCGATGCCGTCGTCGCGCTGCTCGAAGCAGCCGACCTCGTCGGATGGGCCGAAGCGGTTCTTCACGCCGCGCAGCATCCGCAGCGAGGAGTGCCGGTCGCCCTCGAACTGCAGGACCACGTCCACCAGGTGCTCCAGCACGCGAGGCCCGGCGACCGCGCCGTCCTTGGTGACGTGCCCGACCAGCACGACCGGGAGGCCGCGCTCCTTGGCCAGCGCCACCAGCGCCGTGGTCACCGCGCGCACCTGCGTCACGCCACCGGGACTGCCGTCGGCGTCGGGCGACTGGACGGTCTGCACGGAGTCGACGATCAGCAGGCCGGGCTTGACCGCGTCGACGTGCCCCAGCACGGCTGACAGGTCGCTCTCGGCGCCCAGGAACAGCTCGGGGTGCACCGAGTCGGTCCGCTCGGCGCGGAGCCGGACCTGGCCCGCTGATTCCTCGCCGGTGACGTACAGAGATGCGCCCGGCGAGGACCCGGAGGCCCATCGGTGCGCGACCTCCAGCAGAAGTGTGCTCTTCCCCACACCCGGCTCTCCGGCGAGCAGCACGACGGCTCCGGGCACGATCCCGCCGCCGAGCACCCGGTCCAGCTCGCCGATCCCGGTCGACACCGACCGCGCCGAGTCCAGGTCGACCTCGGCGATCGGCCGTGCCGGGGTGCTCGGCGCACCGGCCGAGACCTTCGCCAGCGCAGGCCGGGCGGGAGCGGCCTCCTCGATGGTTCCCCACGCCTGACACCCGGGGCACCGCCCGACCCACTTGGCGACCTCATGGCCGCAATCGGCGCAGCGGAACGCAGGACGAGGAGGACGAGTCTTGGGCGGCACGCGCTGAGGCTATCCACCCACCCCGACGATCACCCCACCCGACTCACGGACACCAACCTCCAACGGGCGATGCCCCTGACC